>DAIPYV010000188.1:0-6318 GCA_036782555.1 Saprospiraceae bacterium | reverse complement strand
AATTATATGTATTTTGTTGATTGATAATTGTATAACAACTCCGAAACTTTAGTTAAGTAAAACACTTTTTATGATTGACCCAATTCTTTTTAGGCAAAGTTTTTTTACACTTCCTCAATATTCAGGTTTTATCTGTATCTTTGCGCCATGGAGTCTTATATCATAAAAACAGACCATTTTGAAGGGCCTTTTGATCTGCTCTTGTTTTTTATAGAGCGGGATGAGTTAGATATATATGATATTCCTATTTCTAAAATTACCCATGATTTTTTGGAATATATCAAACATTTAGAGGCTTTAGATATCGATGTAGCCAGCGAATTCATTTTAGTCGCAGCCTCTTTAATGCGCATCAAGGCCAAAATGCTCATACCTCGCAAGGAATTAGATGAGGAAGGCAACGAAATAGATCCGCGAGAAGAGCTTGTTCAAAAACTTCTTGAGTATAAGAAATTTAAGTCCGTGGTAGATGAGCTAGGCCAATGGGAGGACCATAGACATTTTAGATATGATAGAGGCAGTGTGCAGCAGGAACTCAAATCTATCGCTGAAAAAGCTCTAGTAGATATCGAATTGGAGTCTTTAAGCCTATTCAAGTTGTTGCAAACTTTTCAAAAATTAATGCAACAGCATGAAATAGATAAAAATAAACCCAAACATCAAATAGTCAAATTTGACTACACTATAGAAGATCAACAAACATATATTTTCAGTAAATTATCCATAAAAGGTAAGGCCAAATTTGAAGAATTGTTTTTGAAACTGGAAAACCGCATACACGCTATAGTGACCTTTATTGCTTTGTTAGAATTGCTTAACTTGCAGGCAGTAGCCATTACACAGGGAGAAGGCATGAATAACTTTTGGGTAGAACGCACAGAAATTTCTTAACATAAAACAAATTAGAATATGAAGTTCAATTGGGGTACAGGTCTTGTTATTTTTTTTATTATATTTATCAGTACATTAGTTTTCGTTTTGTATAAATCTACACAGTACGATAATGCGCTTGTCATAGATAATTATTATGAAGAAGACATCAACTATCAAAGCCATTATGACAAAAAACAAAACACTGCGGATCTTAAGGAAAAACTTAAAATAGACTATGATGCATCAGCCAATACAGTACTGTTTTTATTTCCATTAGATACTATTTCTCCCGCTAAAGGTACTATTTGGATGTACAACCCAGTCCAAAAGTCACAGGACAAAACTATTCCTTTTTCAGTGGATGAAAACATGAACTTTTCTTTGCCATTGGGTGATGTCGCTAAAGGAAGACTTAAACTTAAAATAGACTGGACGCAAGGCGGTAAAGAATATTATATGGAAGAGGAATTGCTCATACAATAATATATTTGAATGTATTGGATGGCTTTGACATTAGGGTTTTTAGGGAGTTTGCACTGTGTAGGTATGTGTGGACCACTAGCTTTAGCCATACAATCCACACGAAACAATTCAGGATGGGCTTCTTTATTGTCGTCTGTTACTTACAACTCTGGCCGCACTTTAGGTTACATGCTCTTAGGCTTGATATTCGGCGTTTTAGGCAGTTTTTTGGCCATGGCTGGACTTCAAAAAGGTCTCTCAATAGGTCTGGGAATCGTCCTCGTTTTCGTTTTTTTATTCACCGCCAACCCAGACCAATGGATAGGGAAAATCCCATCTTTGCAAAAATTCTATACCTTCATACAAATAAAACTAATGAGCCTGCTCAAAAAGACAGAGAAAGTACCTACGATTGCACTTGGCATCATGAATGGTTTTTTGCCCTGTGGCCTTGTATATGTAGGCCTCGCTGGTGCTATTTCATTAAGCAATGTATGGGGCAGCATGGGTTTTATGATGTTTTTTGGATTGGGTACCTTTCCTGCTATGGTACTCGTGATGTTAGGTCCACAGGCTTTCAGCCAAAAGATACGTGTTTCGCTTCGTAAGCTTTATCCAATTATCACGCTCATCATGGGTATATACCTGATATATCGAGGTGTTATGTCCAAATATCCTTTAGAACTCAATTTTTTAGAAGCGATAAATAATCCTGTGATGTGTCACTAATTCATGTTAAAACCAAGCCATCATTCCTTAACTAGTTTAATATGGTAATAGCGACCGTCTGTTGAGGAGGCTTTTACAAAATATATACCTGAAGGTTGGGCTGTTAAGTCTATTATTAAGTTATCTGAATTTACCGTAGGTTTTGCGTCAACAACCAGTTGGCCTATAGAATTGTAAACATTTAAAAGAGAAATATTTTGTGTGGGAACTTCCAAAAAGAATATTCCCATTGAAGGTACAGGGAAAGCTTTAATATTTTCATCCAATATCTTTTTATCCTCTGTATTGACAATCTCAGAAATACATCCTATTAAATTAAATTCTGCAGCAGAAGCCCACGGCCCACCGTTCACTTCGGATAGAGCTATAATCTTTAAATATCGACCTTTAACGCTACTATCAAATGTTACTTTTTGTGGAGCTGAAGTATTCATGAAGGTACCTGTATTTATTGGAACAGCCCATTCATTGGCTTTTTCTGAGAGATACAATTCAAAATCTTTAATCCTCCCATTTTGGCCTTCTTGTCTAGTCAGGTATTCAAAAGCGGATATTTCATATGTTGACCCTAAATCTATGGTGATTTCGTGCGGATAGGGATCGCTCCCGGTACTCCACTTGGTGTGCCAAATAGTGTTAGGGTTGTCATCAAAACTCATGGTGGCTAATCCAGGATCATTCACTTCTTGACTACTGACATTGACCAATTTCCATTCTTTTTTGGGAAGATAATCGGGATTGGAGCAGTCATCTATGGATGGACATTTGAGTGTGGTGACCATCTTTTCTATTTTTTTAGAATAACTTTTTCCCTCTTTCGTAAGGGTGAGTTCCACATCAAAACGGCCTTCTTTTCCAAAGACCACTTTGGGGTTTCTAATATCTGTATCATCTATCCAATCAGGCGCTGGTGTTATATCCCACTTCCATGTCACATCTTTATGGTCTACGATAGAATAATCATTAAACAAGACGGTATCTTTAAAACAGCTGTAAGTGCTTTTCTCCACCACAGGACGGATTATGGGCGCATAATCTGATGACAAAAGTGGGTGTTCCCATACACCTGCATTTCCCGAAACTCTTATCTTTGAGTCTCTGTAGAATATTTTAGGGATATTGACGACCATGCCTGCGGGATATTCAGCGGACATCTCTTCCCACTCCGTCATAGATTGTGTACGAAAATAGACTTTAGACAATAAATTATTTTTGGCTATAGTAAATAAATACACCATATCTTCACCTTCGCCACTTTTCTGTACCAAAATGGATTTTAAAAAAGCGTCTATGTTTGCAGTCCAATTAGAAACAGTATTACCCCCATCTTTGGAAACAAGTATTCTCCCTTTATCTGATGACCATGTACCATTTTGCTGACAAATATAAATAGTGTTGGGATCAGTAGGTGAAATATCAAAATGTAATTTTCCTGCCCAAAAAGCACCCCCTAAATTAGACGCGGTGACATTGGGTTTATGATCAAAAGTAAGTCCACCATCTTCAGATTTGTAAAGACCTCTATTGACCACGTCCACATAAATAATATCTCCATCAGAAGGGCTATTGAGCAAGTATCTCACTCTATCTGGAAATTGATAGAGCAATTCCCAGTTGATGCCACTGTCTTCAGAGCGCCAAAGTCCATTACCTTCTCCAGTGTATATTATGCCAAAATATTCTGGATGCTGGATCACATTAGATCTTCTGCCACCGTATTCATCCATATTGGGATGTTTACTGAAGATAAATCGCCCTTCCGGTTTTCCTTCCGCTGTTTTGGGGAGTATCCACCCATTACCTAAGTCATCAAAGGCTACATGTCTAGATTTGCCCTTTAAAACCCAACCCGTTGGAGATTCGGCACCACCCATTCTCAAAGATTTGTCGCCATAAAAATCAGCAATGCTAGTATTGCCATTATGGTATCTACCACCCACCGCTATATCTTCGTTCCAGCCTTGATCAAAACCCCAAAAGTCAGACCCTATTAAGCCTTTAACACTGGCTCTATAATTGTTTTGAGACACAAAATTATCTGTGGAATAGTTCATGCCGCCGTCAGTAGCGACCCAAATGTGTCCATTTTCAAGTATTTTTATATCTTGTATATCGGGATGAATTTGAAAATTGCCTTCATAACCACCAACGGCAGTAAAATTTGTGCCTCCGTTGATAGATTTATAAAGTGTAGTGGTGCCCACATATACAATATTGGGGTTATCAGGTGAAATTTCTAACACTAAATCAAAATAGCCTTGTCCATTATCCATGCGTAGTTGAGATGTTCGACCTAAGGTTTCTGTTTTCCATTCTATTTGATTGTTTAACCATTCTCCTTTTAATAAATGTGGTGTATTGTTTTGGCTTAATAATACTGCCAGAATCATATCAGGTGATGCCACAGATACGGCCAGCATAGCTCCATCTGATTGAACAATGTTATCTGGAAATGAAGAATTTGTAGTGAAATTCTGCCCTCCATCAGTAGAGACCACAAAGCGGAAATGACTGCCATTCGTAGTTATTCCATATACTATATTGGGATTTTCAGGATGAATTCTTACATCCCAAGCTTTATTGGTGTAGGTTCTTCGCCAGGACGCGCCACTATCTACGGATACATATATCCCTCGCGATGAAGCTACCAATAATTTTTCTGGATTTTCACTATCTATTCGCAAACGATCTGCATAAAATCTATCCTCGGACAAAAGTGGTGTCCATGTTGTGCCGCCATCTGAAGTTTTATGCATTTGATTGCCAGCGGCTACAAAAACAGTATTCTCTTCTGTGGGGTGAATGGCCACGGCAGTAATGCCCCCGCCAAAATAATAATTTTTCCCAATTAATTCCCAAGATTGGCCATTATCTATGGACTTGTTCATGAAACCTGTTTCAGTACCAGCATAAAGAATAGTATTATTAGAATTGGCTACATCAAATGAATAGACATTGACTTGCCATGGACAGGCCTTAGGAGGTGTCGCGCTTCCTTGTTCATTTAACCAAAATGTTTCTTTTGGTCCTACAAAAGTCCATTCATTTATGGGCTTATTGACGAAATGTTGAGGACTGTTTTGTATTGACAGCAATTCTTCGTACAATTCTTCTACATTGGGTAAAACTATATTTCCTGTCTCATCCACATAAGGTAAAATACACCTTTGCCAGACTTTAAAATAGCGTTCAATAGGGCTTTTATTAATGGAAGTAGAGTTTCTTGCTTCTATCAATTTATGATAATTTATGGGATAGTCATAGAGCATCTTTGCCCATTCAGCCATAGACTCATCATATTGGGGCTTAATATTGGCTTGTATGCAAGGCATATCATCATAAGGGGTCCATAGTTTCTGACCACTGGAGTTAAAAAAGGATATCCAAAATAATAAAAAGATTATTGATAAACGCATAAGGAAAATATTGAAGGACAAATTTAATAATTATTTACTTTTTAGGATTAAATCTTATAAAAAATGCTTAATTTTGTACCTTATTATGCCGTTTTTAAATTTCTATGTCTATTAACGGCCTTTAAACATAAACATCATGACTAAATATATTACATTTTTTGGTTTGTTGCTCATAATATCCAATGTCTCTTTTAGTCAAAGCTTTTGGTTTGGTACTAAAGGAGGTGCAGCTATGAACAATCAAATATCAGGTATCGAAGGTGGTGGTTCGAGTGGAGGGTCTATGTTTTCGTTTAACGGAGATATTTTTGTAGAGTCTTATGATGAATATAAGAAAGGAGCTCTTTACGCATCATTTGGCCATCACACTAGAGGTAGTGCTCTGAGATTTCAAAGCTTTCAAGGTTTTAATAACTTATTGTCATTTAGATTCAATAATTTAGTACTTGAATTAGGAGCCAAAAAGGCATGGGAAACTAACTCTGAATACTCCCCATATTTTATATTGGGCATACGTGGTGAATATACTATTGGTACAAGATTACCGCAGTTATCGGGGTTAAGTCCTATAATGATACCTGATTATGTATGTAAAATCAATTATGGTGTCACAGCGGGAGGAGGTTTTGAGATGTATCTTTCTGACATGAGCAATGTTTTTTTGGAATTTGCAATAATGCCAGACTTGTCTTTTCAGTATGACCAACCACCATTATTTGGAGTGTCTAACCCATGGTTTCCTAATGAAAGAATTGACTTACCGATAAGAAGATTACGTAATTTGGCTATAGAAGCCAAAGTGGGGATCAAATTTTTGAGAAAAGTAGAATATTATTAA
>DAIPYV010000187.1:0-6339 GCA_036782555.1 Saprospiraceae bacterium | reverse complement strand
TTGTATATATAATGTATATATGGATTATTTAAATTAGTTTTGTATAATTGTGCCATCTTTATTACCTAACAAATAAAACCTTTACTTTATGACTTTAAAAACCAAGTTGATTGGCTTTTTGGTATTTTCCTTAATATCATTTACGAAGTTGATAAGCCAGTCACAAACAGTATCATTAGACTATAAAAATGATGGTATTAGAATCTTAATAGATGGAAAACCTTTTATAGTTAACGGTATGAATTGGGATTATTTCCCGATTGGTACCAACTATTCTTACAGTTTTTGGACACAACCTGATAACGTTATCCAACGAGGTTTGGACGATGAGATGGCTTTATTACAGAATATGGGCGTAAATTCGATACGTGTTTACTCTGGTATCCCTCCGAAATGGGTTGAGTATATCTATGACAAATTTGGTATCTATACCATGCTCAACCATTCGTTTGGTCGCTATGGCTTAACCATTGATGGGGTATGGACTCCTGTCACAGACTATTCCGACCCTAAGACAAGAGCATTGCTTTTGTCTGAAGTAAAAGAAATAGGGCAAATGTATAAGAATACAAGAGGTATTTTATTATACCTTTTTGGAAATGAAAACAATTACGGTCTTTTTTGGGCTGGTGCAGAGACTGAAGACTTCCCAGATGATGAGGCTCAAAAAAGATTTATTGGCGAATCGAGAGGTACTCCTATGTATAACCTCATGAATGAAGCCGCAAAGGAGATGAAAAAGATAAATTCCACAAAACCAATAGCCATCTGTAATGGAGACCTTTTGTTTTTGGACATTATAGCAAAGGAATGTCCAGATGTGGATATATATGGTATTAATGTCTATCGTGGCAAATCTTTTGGTGACTTGTTTGATAGAGTGAAAAATGAATATGGAAAGCCTGTACTTTTGACTGAGTTTGGTTCAGATGCTTTTAATGCGCAATCACTTGAAGAAGACCAACATGCTCAGGCTTTTTATCTTAAAAATAATTGGCAAGAAATCTATGAAAATGCTGCTGGACTCGGAAAAGCTGGTAATTCCATAGGTGGATATACATTCCAATTTAGTGATGGTTGGTGGAAATTTGGTCAAACCAAAAATTTAGACATACACGATACAAATGCATCATGGTCTAATGGTGGTTATGATTTTGATTTTGTACAAGGCCAAAACAACATGAATGAAGAGTGGTTTGGTATATGTGCCAAAGGACCTACAAATGCACAAGGTAATTATATACTTTTTCCTCGGGCTGCCTACTACGCTTTACAAGAAGTTCATCAATTTAACCCATTTGAGGGAAATAAAACTTTAACTGACATCCAAAACCATTTTAAAAATGTCAACTTGATGAATGCAACATTGAGAGCGAGAGGTGACAAAGCTGCATTACAAAGTAAATCTAGTGAAAAAATACGTTTCAGTAGGTTATCCGCTCAATTTACGACATTCAATACAGGAGGAAGTTTACTCACTACACCAGCTACGGCCGCACCTACAAGCAATAATTATCCCAACCAATTAGGTTTTGATAGAATGGAATCCTATTTTATTGGCGTTGAAGGTAATCCTGCGTCTAACGTCAGAGCCGAAGTAGTATTCAATATGCTTGGAAATGTGGCAGACAATCCCATAGATGAAATATTTTATGAAAATGTGGGTCGGCGCGCTACTTTTGTAGGTGTCAATAATGGAAACCAGACTGATGTGGTCGTGAATGATTTTCAGAGATTACGTATATATCAAGCCGAATTTGAATGGAATGCAAAGTCCGCCGACGTAAGAGGTTTTTACAGAACAGGCCATTATCACTGGGGATACGAAGGTGACGTGTTCGGTTTATATCCTGAGGCTAATTACGGTCCAAATTTAGATATTTACAATGGAGAAATAATGGGGCTTGAAGTGGATGCCAAAGGAGCATTGAGTGGATTGAAATTAGCGGCTGGACCTCAACTTTGGTGGGGATCTAACCCTACTGCACTACTAAAATATAAACGCAATATAAAAAAATGGGATGTGACAGGTATCTACCATAGAGATTTTGACACAAGCATTGCATTTGATGAAACCGGTCGTCGTTTATTAAATCCTAATCAAGTGCGTTCAGGGGTAATCCCAGCATGGGCTACTGAACGGGCTACCTTAGCTTTAGAGAGAAAATTTGGCAAGTTGGGTATTGTTTTGGGAGGAATCTGGGGTGGTAATCCACTCAATGGAAGCTCATTCCAAGCCATAAATGAAGAAGGTGACGTCGTTGAAGATAAAATTAAAAATAGTGACAATTGGGGTGGTAAATTTAAATTGACTTACGAAGGTGGCAAATTCAATTGGTATGGACAAGGTTCTTACTTGGGCTTAGTAGCCAATGGAGGAGCTGATGCGACACAAACATTCACAGGATGGAGACTCAAGGATTCGGGCAGTGGTAATATGGTTAATATTTTATCGGGTTTTACATACACTATAGGCAATCTCCAAATTGCACCTAACTTTATGTATCAAGAGCCTCTGATAGATGCTATTCCCAATAATTATGGGGGTCCAGCCAGATTAAGAAATTTCATTGATGATCCTTTTGCAGTAAGAAATGGAAATAGACAAATGTATGGATATGAATTATTGTTTACTTTTGATCCTACACCAGGTTCGTGGATGTATCAATGGGATAATGATGCAGCTGAAGACGCAAAATTTGCGATGAACTTAGGATTTGTATATAGAAGGTTGCCGACAACTATGGATGCCCACATTGGTTTTTTAGCTGATCGTTCGTTTTTTGCATTTGCCAACTCGGCACCTGCACAAGATCTGTGGGAAGTACACTCAAGAATGGTATCTAAAATCAGCAATGACTTAGGAATCATTGGTAACTTCTACGCAGGAAATGGCCAAGCTAATGGGGATGACCAAAGAACTATCAACAGATATGGTTTTGATGTGAGGGCAATTAATAAAAAATGGAAATACATGTATGCTCTAAAAATCAATGATTGGGGTCCTTTTGATTATCACAGAGACTTCAACTTGACCTACCCTGTTCAAACTATGCTTGATGTTTCTGTAGGGTTGAAAAAACCTGATTGGTTTGTGCTACCAAGTACGCGTATAGGCCTAAGAGGTACATGGAGGTCATTGGATGAGTTTTCACCAAGATTTTTGCCCAATTTAGCAGCTGAATTTCAAAACCAGCCTATTGTAAGTCCTGTTGGTTTTCCTAATGGAAGCGAATGGGAGATTAGAACATATATTCACATAGACATAGGCAAATAATACGAATTAACAAAGAAAATTTCGAATATCTTAATTGACAAAAAAAATAATATCATGTTAAATAAAATTATAATAAAATTTAAAATAATAATTCTAGTATTTTTAGGATTTTCACTCTTTATAATGAGTTGTGAAAGAGAAATATCAGAAGATGCTAAATTGGCATCCTACCCCAATACACCCAATATCTTTACGGATGCTCCAATCGGTCTAACAGATGAATTTTTCATTTCGTTTGACCCAGCTGCAGGCGCTAATACTGAAGGCTTTGGCGTCGATAATAACGAAGCTTATGAAGGTAGAAGTTCAATAAGAATTGACGTGCCGTCGCCCAATGACCCCAATGGTGGATTTATTGGTGGAATATTTAAAGATCGCGGCAATGGGCGAAACTTAACAGGTTATGATGCTTTAACTTTTTGGGTTAAAGGTTCTACTACGGCTACTGTAGAGTTTGGGTTCGGTACTGATTTTGAAGAAAATAAACATGCAGTAGGACTTAGTGGTATACAGCTTTCTACGGACTGGCGAAAAATAGTCATTCCTATCCCAGATCCATCAAAACTTGTCCAAGAAAAAGGAATGTTCCTATTTGCCGCGGGAACCAACAGTACTGGTGGGATTGGTTATACTATGTGGTTAGATGAAATTCGTTTCGAGAAATTAGGAAATGTAAGACTAATCTATCCATATATTTTAAATGGTGAGGATAGAACAGCGGTGGGCTTTAATGGGACTATTCAAGTCATTAACCAGTTAGGGGCCGTTTTTAATCTGGCCAATGGTCAAAATCAAACTGTTACAGCCGCTCCAGGATACTTTGAGTTTTCTTCTAGTAATACAGCTGTAACAGGTCCATTTGAACTAAACAGTTCAGGCGAAGTGACTACGACTATTATTGGTACAGAAGGTTCCGCTGTGGTCACAGCGGAAGTAGCTAATATTCCAGCTCGTGGATCATTAACTATAAATACTGGAGGCTCCTTTGATAATGCACCTGATCCTACTACAAACCCTGCCAATGTTATATCCATTTTTAGCGATAGCTACACTGGTGTAACAGGTTTCAATCCAGGTTTTTTTGCTGGACCTAATACACAAAATATCGCAGTTCAAAATTTTGGTGGGAATAATCATTTAGTTTATGAATCTATAGACTTTATAGGTATGGCATGGGACGGAACTGTAAATGCATCTGAAATGACCATGATACATTTAGACGTTAAATTAACAAGCGCTCCTGGCACTAACTTAGTAGTGGAATTGATTGACTTTGGACCAGATAATACTGACAATGGATTTGGTGATGGCACGGCAGGAGGACACAATATTTCCGGTAGGTTAAGAGCCGACGAATGGGTCGGTATAGACATTCCTCTAAATCAGTTTACCTTACGCACTGGAGGTGGAGGTGCTGGCAACCCCAATTTAAGAAACATAGGTTATGTTGTATTAGTGTCTAATAATAGAGCTTCTGTCTTGGTAGATAATATTTATTTTTATAAAAATTAATAATAAAAACTTTTAAAAATGAAAACAATAAATTTAATATACTTAATATTAATTATTTCTTTGTTGGGCTTCCTTTTTAGTTTAACATCATGTAATCTTAATGAAACACAAACTGTGGTGACTAAATTCGACTTGGTATTTGAAGACAATTTTGATGTGGACGGTCCACCAAATCCGCAAAAATGGACTTTTGATCTTGGTGCTGGTGGCTGGGGCAACAATGAGCTACAAAATTATACAAATAGGCCAGAAAACGTTAGAGTACAGGATGGCCATCTGATAATTACAGCTCGGCAAGAAACTCTAGGCGGTGCTAATTTCACCTCAGCAAGATTAAAGACTGAAAATATTTTTGATCAAAAATATGGTCGTTTTGAAGCACGCATACAGTTACCATTAGGAAGAGGACTATGGCCTGCTTTTTGGATGCTTGGCTCCAATTTTTCAGAAGTGAGTTGGCCTCAATGTGGTGAAATAGATATCATGGAATATCTCGGTAGTAAACCTACTGAAGTATTTGGAACGATTCATGGTCCTGGTTTTTCTGGAGCTAATGGTATGGGTAAAAAATACAATTTAACAGCTAGTAGATTTGATACAGAATTTCATGTCTTTGGTGTCGAATGGACAGAAAATCACATCAATTGGTATGTCGACGATGTGTTGTACAATCAAATAACAAAAAAGGAAGTAGAGGAATTAGGCGGCGAATGGGTTTTTGATAATTCTTTCTTTATGATATTAAACTTAGCTGTGGGTGGCAATTTACCCGGAAGCCCTAATTCATCTACTTTATTCCCACAGCAAATGCTTGTAGATTACGTACGCGTTTATAAGTAGAATGATAAATTTAGGACTTGCCTCCCTGTCTTGAGTTGAAGTTAATTCACTACATAAGATAGACTGGTCATAAATTAAGTAAATACTAAAAGTTTAAGTTTTTAAAATCAATATGAAGCTAGATAAAATAGAAAGTGCACAAGTAAGTTTATCATTTGAAGGATTGAATGACGAACAGTTTCTCAAAATATCCAATTGTGATAAAATAAGACCATTTTTTATGAGTATTGTGAGTGATACAGACCATTGGATGTTTATATCGAGCAATGGAGGTCTTACTGCCGGTAGAAAAAATGCAGAGTATGCCCTTTTTCCTTATTACACAGACGATAAAATAACTGAATTTGCTGATATTACAGGTAGTAAATCTATTTTTCAAATTTCATCACCTGACCAGACAATCTTTTGGGAACCATTTTCTGTCAGGAAACTTAATAAATCACCCATCGAAAGAAACATATATAAAAGTATTCATGGTGACAAAATTGTTTTTGAAGAAATATTATTAGATTTTGACATTGCATTTAGGTACAGTTGGTCTTCGAGTGATAAATTTGGATTCGTCAAGACTTCTTACTTACATAATAATAGTTCACATGAGGTTATTATTAATGTTTTAGATGGTATTCAAAACATTATGCCATACGGCGTGAGCAGTGATTTGCAAAGGGCCAGTAGCAATTTGGTAGACGCTTACAAAAGAAGTGAAC
>DAIPYV010000186.1:0-6348 GCA_036782555.1 Saprospiraceae bacterium | reverse complement strand
GAAAGCACTACAATTAGGGAACTTCTATCTGGTTAGCACGCAATGTGGGTTAATGATTTTTGTAGTGTGGTACCCTTTTTCATTTCTTATCTGAATGAAGTAAATGCCATTTATCCAATATTCCGTCTCTATTGTATCTTTATAAACATTGGCTTTTTGATAAATTCTATTGCCCATAACATCGTATATGGACACTTCCGAGCCGTCTATATTGTCCAAATGTAACTCTGAAACTACTGGATTGAGATAAATTTTAACTTTGGGCGGCTTACCCCTTGACAATGACATTAGTATCGGACACCATAATAGAATAGGCAGTATCTTCATGTTGACAAGGTGCAATGACCCACCAATCCTCACCGTTGGCATGTGATACCGCCATCAAACTTTTATAAACCATAAAGTCCTTCACTATGGGAATTTCTCTTTCATTGGGCAAGATCACCAATTGTCCATCTTTCATCAATCTGATTTTGGCCATATAGAGTGTTGAACTGTAAAAAAACAATTCAAATCGGTCCGCTTTAAGCAACCACGGCAGATGAAAATTATCCACATCATAATTAGATATATAGTCTTGATAAAATAGAAACCAAAAAGAATCATTGGTTGTGGGCAGTACTATAGCTGTATTGACTGTTTCATTCTTAAAAATGGCCTGTGGACTGGCTTGGTATATTTCCCAAGACTTAGTCCAGCCAAGGCTATCTCCATTGGGGATGATGATACCCTCTTTGTTCCAGACAAAACGCCCGTTGGTATATCCCACCATATTATTGTCTTTATCTGTAATCGTAATCACTTGATCAAATCTATTGGGAATTTCTAACGTCGTTGTTTCGAAAGCATCTTTTGACTCAACCTCACATTAGTAGCACTTTGACTCTTCCGGGGATAATAGAGATAGTTTAATCCCTGAGACAGCAACAATTTGCTAAGACAAACCAATATAAACGTGTAATAGAACTTCATATCAATAATTTAATAATAGGCTTACTGACAGATTGGTCATCATATTAGAAAAACTAGATTAAATATACGTTTGTTTTGAAAAAACTATTTATTTTAGTAAACTAGTGAACAAAGGATGTCCGCTTCCTGTACTTTCAAGAATTATTACAAAAAAAAATCATTCCGAAACTTCCAAGCTCATAAAAGTATTTTTATCTACTACCAGAACGAGATTATTTTTGTCATATACCCATTCCGACTTATCTACACCTTTGTCATTCACCCAAATCTTGTTAAATCTTGTTGGCACACCATGAAGCACGATTTTGTATGTCTTGTAATCAGGTTCGTAGTGACCTCTGCGCCTCATAGACATTTTAAAACTGTGTTCAGTACCGTGAGTTATAAACTTTTTAAGATTGTATATACCCTTTTCATAATCATATCCATCTCCAGAGTCTTCATAAAGAAAGTTTTCATGTTCGCCGACTCCATAATAAACATGCAAGGTCAATTCTTCAATATTTTTTTCGCCTACATATTGCATGACTGGAAAAAATGGTATAACACTCCCAGCTTTTATATATAAAGGTATCTCATCTAAAGGGCAATCTTGTTTGATCTCTTTTCCGCCTTCATATAAATCATCTGTCCAATAATGGTACCAGCTTCCTTTTGGCAGATAAACATATCTTGATAAGGCATTAGGTTCTAGTACAGGACAAACTAAAATATTATCACCCAGTACAAATTCATCCGCCCTATATAAAGTATCCGTGTCGTGCTGATCAAATACAGATATGGGCTTAAGTATAGGTTTAAAATCATTGACATATCTATAAAAAGCTGTGTAGAGGTATGGCAATAATTGGTACCTTAGTTCAATGTACTTTTTGGATATGGCTAATACTTCCTCCCCAAAACTCCAAGGTTCTTGTTCTCCATGGTCTCCTGAACTATGAGTTCTCAAAAATGGATGAAAAACGCCCAACTGTATCCATCGCGCGTACAGTTCAGGTGTAGGATGATCAATGAAGCCACCTATATCTGATCCAACAAAGGAAAACCCGGAAACAGCCATTCTTTGGCACTGCATATTAGCTATCCAAAGATGTTCCCACGTAGCGATATTGTCTCCTGTCCATGCAGAGGCATATCTTTGAGCGCCTGAATAAGCAGATCGTGTAATAACCATCGGCCTTTTGCCGTTCAAATATTTTTTGACCCCTTTATAAGTCGCTCTTGCCATTTGTGTACCATATACATTGTGCGCCTTTCTGTGGCTACAAGGATGGCCATCATAATCGTGTCTCACGTCATCAGGAAAGGTTTTGCCTTCTATTTCAAACAGGGCAGGCTCATTCATATCATTC
This sequence comes from Saprospiraceae bacterium, assembly GCA_036782555.1. Lineage (GTDB taxonomy): Bacteria > Bacteroidota > Bacteroidia > Chitinophagales > Saprospiraceae > OLB9. The sequence continues at coordinate 4,024 of DAIPYV010000186.1, read as the reverse complement.
CAGACGCCCCTTACGCCTTTATTCTGAATTAAATCCTCAAATAGGCCTGTCCACCATTTTCTGACTTTGGGATTGGTAAAATCAGGAAAATAACAATCACCAGGCCACACTTTACCCTTCATATAGGGTCCATCTGCCCTACGGCAAAAATAATTATTTTCTAAAGCCTCATTAAAAACAGAATATTCTTCGTCTATTTTTATCCCAGGATCTATGATGACTACTGTTTTAAATCCTTTTTCACTTAGTGAAGAAATCATCTTTTTAGGGTCAGGAAATTTTTCATTATCCCATGTAAAACACCTAAATCCATCCATGTAATCTATATCTAAATAAAAGACATCACAAGGTATTTGTAACTCCCTAAACTTATTGGTTATTTCTTTTACCTTAGATTCAGGATAGTAGCTCCATTTACATTGATGATAGCCTAATGCCCACAACGGTGGCATCTCAGGTACTCCAGTTAATCGCGTATACTTTCTAGTTACATCTTCTAATTGTGGTCCATAGATAAAGTAATAATTCATTTCGCCACCTTCAGCCCAAAAACTGGTTACATTCCTTCTTTCAGACCCAAAATCAAAATAAGATTTGAAAGTATTATCGAAAAACACACCATAACCTATACCTGAATGAATGGATGTATAAAAGGGTATAGCCTTATAGATAGGGTCCTCATCTTTCTTAAAACCATAAGTGTCCATAGCCCAATTGGTGACTCTTTTGCTTCTCAAATTCGGATGGGACGTTTTGTCACCCATTCCATAGTAGTGTTCACCTTCTTGGATGACCTTGCTCATTTTAACAATATTGCCACCATATTTAGGGTGCTCTTCCCAATGAAAACCCTTTTCATCCCTACATATTATTTTACCGTTAAGGTCTGAAATAATAATTTTGGAATCAGATTTATGAATATTTACAGATATGGAAGATGAGATTAATTGGATAGTGTCTTTATTCTCGTTTATTATTATTTGGATATCATCAGTTTTGAAACGCTGAGAAACTCCATATGAAAAATCTTCCTCAAACTGTCCGTCCGTAGCATACCTAAATCTAACGATATCGTTGGTAAGGAATATAACATTAAGTGTCACTTGATTTTCTGTATGGTATTTGATTCCATTATCTAAGGATTCGAATTTTTCAAATCTTCCTGGCTGTAAGTCGTGTGAATACATAAAATTTTATTGTCAAAAATTAGATGGAATTTTCTAATATTAGATTTTCTAATAATTTGAAACAGACCTTTTGTTAGTTAAAGGAGGCAAAGATAATTTTTTTACACAATAATTCTTAAAAAAGAATACAAAAGTTTTATTGAATAATTCATTAATATATTACTAGTAAAATTTTTTAGCGGGCAAAACATATTTACAATCCTAAATTCAAATTGATAATTGAATTTTATAATAGAACTGAGTAAAATTCCAATGATGATTTCAAAGTAAATACTCAATCAAAAAATAATATAAGCTCGACACCGCTTATATGAGTTATGACCTACAAACTAATAACGATCCCCAAAGTAGGCAATAAAGTACCCGTTGCGTCATTTATGGATTTCAATTTATACCTTTGTTGATCAGTAGGAGCATCTGGGTTTTCAATTATTGGTCCACCGATTGGCATCAAATTTTCATCTAGAGGTCTATCTAATATTAATATATCTCTACCTACTGATGCCATTAAAGCATTTTGAATATCCAAATATAAATTGAGGTCCCATTTATTGAAAAACCATTTTTTGTCAATTCTAAAATCAAAGGTATTAAAATTGCCCTGTCTCAGTGTATTAATCTGCGAAAAGTCAGGTATGCCTCTAAAATTTCTATCCCAATTAAGAACTAAGCTTGAAGCGTCGCTAAAAGGGGTAGTTGGAAGCCCTGACTGAAAGCGGTATCTTATGCCTATTTCCCAATCCTTTCCAAATTTTTTGCCCAATGTACCATTGATGATGTGACGACTGTCCCAACTTGATGGAGTAAAATCACCCGCTAGATTGGTGAACTCTGACCAACCTAAGGTATAAGCAATGATCCCATAAAATCCCTTGTACAATCTTTGTTGGTATAAAACTTCAATACCATAGGTCCTACCTTCTGATGTGGGAAGAACTGGCTCATTACCTATGACCCCGAAATCTCCCCCAACATTGGCCAATGAAATGCCATCTCTCAGAAGTAATGGATAATTGCCATAAGTTTTATAATAGCCCTCCACTGTAAAGCGGGCAGTAGAAGAAGCCTTGTATTCAAAACCAGTCACAAAATGGTTAGATGAAATATATTTAATACCGTTATCTCTATTAACGAGAGATTCATTACTCGTATAACCCAATACGGTAAAAGGTGGCAATTGATGGTATCTACCTATATTAGCATTGAGAGACCATTTTTCTGATAATTGGTATGATGCCGCTATACGTGGTGAAAACTGATCTAAGGGATTGGCCATATCATCAGAATAACTATTGCCATCCAATCTCAATCCAGCTGTGATATTAAGTCTTTCATCCATGAATTTCCTACTCACATTTCCAAAAACCCCATATTTGTGCAATGAAATGGCATTAGTAAAATTAATGTCTTGTGCTCCAGCCGAACTAAATATTTTATTAAATGTACTAGAGTTAAATTTAACGAACTCATAACCACCTCCGAACATATACTGCCAAGGACCAGAGTTTTGGTATCTTTCTATTCTGAGCTTGTTTTCTATTTCTTGTGATTTATAATTGAGCACGAGATTCTCTGGCCGTGATTCATCATTATCTAAATATTTAACAGCTTGATTGTTGAGCATATTCCTACTGAGTACAAAATTGGTGTAACCATTTTCGCCATAATTTTTATATACTATGCCGTTGGTATAATTCCATTGTGTATTGACTGGTAGATTAGCAAGAATAAACTGTTTGGATTCTGTATCATTGGATTCCTTATTGAGTGAAAAATCATCTATTGCACCCAAACCTATGAAGGTTATCTCATTTTTATTATTGATTTTGTGTTTCACTTTGGCATTAAAATCAGTGTATGTAGGAAGAAAGGGCAGTCCTATAGCTTTAAATAAAAATTGCAAATAAGATCTTCTGGCTGAAACCAAAAAAGTAGTTTTATCACCGATAGGTCCGTCTAATGTCACACCCAAATCTGTAGCACCCGCTGTAAGATTAGCACCTATACGGTCATCTCTACCATCTTTAAATTTAAAATTAAATACTGAACTCAATGAATTGCCTCTACTTACTGGAAATGCACCACTAAAAAAATCCACTTCGCGAATAAAATCTACATTAATAATACCCGCAGGTCCTCCTGATGAACCTTGAGTGGCAAAGTGATTAATGACAGGTACTTCTATATCGTCCACAAAAAAGCGATTTTCATTGGGCGCTCCTCCTCTTATGATAAGGTCATTTCTAAATGAAGCGGTAGATGTTACACCTGGTAAAGATTGAATAACGCGGGAAATATCTCGGTTCCCTCCTGGATTACGTCGAATTTCTGAAACACCTATAGTCCTCAACGATAGTGGACTTTCGGAAACTGTGCGGAAGGCCGAAGCTTTAATTTCTACTTCTGCCAGCTGATTGATACTTTCCCTTAGTTTAAAATCCAAAATAGTGGGTCGCGCACCTTGAATTTCTATTTCAAATTCTATAGCTGTCTCATACCCAATGTAACTTACCTCTACTGTATAAACACCGGGTTTTACACTTTCAATTATGTAATTTCCGTCGAAATCCGTTGTAGTTCCTTTTTCAATCCCTTTAAGAATTACAGTAGCGCCTATTATTAAATCATTATTTCTTTGATCCTTTACCGTTCCTTTTATAATTCCGTTTTGAGACCAGCCTGTAGCAGTAGTCAATAATAGTAGTAAAATTAAAAATCTCATGTGCCATTTAATATTTTATACAACGAGCAAAGACACATATAATTCAAAATAGTTTTACAATTAACTAAACCTTTAAATTTTTTTACTTTTATCATAAAACACTGCGAATGCAATT
>DAIPYV010000185.1:0-6496 GCA_036782555.1 Saprospiraceae bacterium | reverse complement strand
TTTAAAACGCAACATTAAAAAACAAGGATTGTGGTAATGCCATTTCCAAATTAAAAAAGGATTTAGCTGGTTCGGTATCTCGAAAACCATTGATTTCAATAGTCTCTGTCTTCTGTGAGTAAAAACCATAAAAAGAACTCTCTATGCTCAAAAACATTCTATTGGATATCTTAAACTCAAACCTAATCATAGGCCCGAACCCTCCACCAATGGTTCTTTCTAGGCTTATAAATGTATTACCACCAAATCCTTGGTCTTTTACTTCAGAATTTTCAACATTAAATCTACCTAAAACATCTAAACCATAAGAAAATAAAAACTTTTGGCTCAAGGGTATCTTTCGCTCCATGCCTAACCTTATATCTGTTCTATAAGTACTTAATTTTCGTTCTAGAAAAAAATTTCCATCGACACCAGAATCCACAGATTGGTTGATACCCAAATTAAATCCTGTACGAAAAGCTATGTTGGGGTTCAAGTGTTTTCTGTAAGTCAAAAGATAAGGATAAGAATCTGATTCCGGATTTAAACTAAATATATTTCCTAAGACATTTGTGACATTAAGTCCCAATTCGTGAGTATGTACATGAAAGTCCTTAACAGCTATATTTTTATTGGTATTTTGCCCAAAAGCTGAAAACCAAGATGCCCAAAAAAGAATAATAAAATAAAAATGCTGCATACGTTAGTTTTTATTGATCCTGATGAAGAACGTCAAAACAGCCTATGTTGTTGTTTTAAAAACTACCTGGGATGATTTTCTCAAATTTTCGATATAATACCTCACTTCAGAAAATGATATTGTTTTGTCTTTAAACTCAATAAGCGTTTTGCTGACTTCATCTTCATTAGCATTCAAATGGTTCAAGATATTCATCATATGCATTTTCATGTGCCCTTGCTGAATGCCTGTGGTCACCAAAGATCGAACTGCAGCGAAATTTTGGGCTAAACCTACAGATGCTATAATACGCATAAGCTGCGGTGCAGAGGGTTGACCCAAAATATCTAAACTCAGTTTGGCCATTGGGTGTAATGAGGTAAGGCCTCCTATCGTACCTATAGCCAAAGGCACATCTAACCAGAATCTAAAAATACCATCTTCAATTTCACAAAAACTGAGGCTTCTGTACTTACCATCTCGGGCTGCATATGTATGTCCTGCAGCTTCGATAGCTCTAAAGTCATTGCCCGTAGCCAAGATAACAGCATCTATTCCGTTGTAAATGCCCTTATTATGTGTCGCAGCTCGGTGTGGATCAAAGCCCGCAATTTTTACAGCTATACGAAATTTTTCAGCTAGTTTTTCGGCCATCATACCATTGGCAAATGTACCTAAATCCTGAATAGGACATGAGACTTCTGCACGGACAGTACATTCAGGAGTATGATTGGACAATATAGACATGATGATATCTATATCACGATAATTGTCAGATATATGCGGGCTATCGATAATAAATTTCTCTAGAGTATTGGCAAATTTTTCTAAAACAGAATTTATAAAATTGGCGCCCATAGAATCGCAGGTTTCAAAATGTACTTTGAGCTGATATAAACCAAGCTCTTCGTGATTAAAATCTAATAATTCTATATTTTTTATACCTCCACCACGCAATACCATATTTTTTGTGATAGGTTCAACTTCCTCTCTCAAAGATTTTTCTAAATCGCTAAAAAGATTTTTCAACAACTCTGCAGGCCCCATCCATTTGAAATGGACCTGCCCTACCTTTGTAGTACCCAATATAGTCGTTTTAAAACCTCCTTTGTCCATCCAATATTTGGCCGCAGCCGCAGCTGCAGCCACTACCGAACTTTCTTCAATGACCATAGGAACACAATATACCTGACCGTCTATCAAAAAATTAGGCGCTAATCCAAAGGGCAAAATATAATTGGTAATGGTATTTTCGCTAAAGCCATCAATAACTTTTTGCTTATCACTGTCACAAAGTAGAGACTCCTCAATTAATGGTAAATAAGCTTTCTGACCATCTAAATAATTATTAATAAGCCAATTAATTTTGGCTGTTTTGTCCATTTTTGAAAATCCAATTACTGATTTTTCCATAATCACTCTTTAATTGTTAAAAAGGCTTGAGCCAAAGCTAAGCCATCTATTTGCATTTTTATAAATTTTTCAACAGCCTCATAGGAAATTTGAGCATATTTTAACATGGCAGATGCTTGACCATAAACCGCTGGTAAATTACATTTTTGGGTCAAATAATACCCATCCAAAAACGTTTTCACACCTCCTGATATAATAATTTGTGGACATTGAATGTCCTTATTTTGTTTGTCAATTATTTCATTAAGCATATTCACCATTTCGATGGCATCGTGACCTATATGGGCCAAACATTCATATGTTTCAGCATGCATTTCGTGCGCGCGCAATAATTCTAATAAGGCGAAATTAGTACCCCCTGCCGCGGCGAAATCCAAAGCATCTATGGGCAGTTTCATTAATTCCAATAAGCTTTGTGGACCCATTCCTTGACCTACTTCTTTGACTATTATGCTGTATTGAGCTTTTTCCAAAATACGCTGTATTGTTACTATAGAAGAGTATTGAAACCTATCTCCTTCGGGCTGTAACCACTCCTGAAATGGATTGACATGAATAATCAAACCGTCCGCGTCTAATTTATCTATGAGGTTATTTATAAGATAAAGCTTGTTATTTTCAATAAGCTGCTCCAATTGTGCTATACCTAAATTGGCATATAGCGGCTGGTAGGGCATCCATTTTCTGACACTAAAGTCTTTAAGATAGGTATCGTACTCCAATAACTGTCTGCACGAACCCAGCCCCATGCCCAGTTTGAACTCACCACAAGCTTTGGCCAGGTTTTCATTAATCGTAGCCGCCATTTGCGTTCCGCCGGTCATACTTGATACCCAAATAGGCGCACCTAACTCCTTCCCTAAAAAATTTAATTCAAGTCCCTTCGAATTTTGAGGATGCCCGCTTAATAGTGGCTCATAATTAAACCTATTATCCAGTTGGTGAGGGTACACCACTGATTTCATAGCCAACTCTATGTGGTCTTTTTTACGACTTTCTGCAGTAGGGTCTTGATTGTGAAAAATTTGGGTTTTGTCTTTTGACATTGAATTTTTTTTTCAAATTTGAGCGCAAAATTAATAAATCTCAGAAATATTGTCGATTTTTGACAAAATTCCTTTTAATTAGATGACCTTAAACATGTGTGGTATATTTTAGTTGTGTAAAATATTTACGTTTTTTAAGACAAAAAAAATCAATTTACTAAACTGAACAAACATTTCTATATCAGTTAAACCCGAATTATTATTTTATGTAAATATAGCATTTTTTTATAGTAATTGACTTTCTAAGCGTATTGACTCTTTTACTAAATACAATTTAGAATACCAATATTTAGTTTGGAATAGATAATATTTTGAAAAAAATTAAAAAAAATTATATTTTTGAAACTATATTTAAATTAAGTATGTTTATAGAATCAAAGAATATCATTCTTACTTTTCTTTTAAGTTCTTCGCTAATATTTTATTATTTATCACAATTAAAATTAAAAAGCCATGATGAATTTAGAAGTACGTACGATTATGACAACCAATCCTGTGGTCGCACACCCATCACAAACGATTGAAGAAGTCACTCACCTAATGATTGAAACGAGACATCAACAGCTCCCTGTTGTTGAAGATGGTAAATTGTGTGGCATGATCACATCCTATGATTTATGGAAGGCCACTAGGGGAGGATTAGATGCTAATGAAAAAATAGATTGTATCATGACAAGAAAAGTTTTACGCATCACACCTAAAGATAAGGTAGGTACTGCAGCCGAACTATTTGCCGATACTAGATTTAAAACATTGCCTGTAGTCAATCTCAATAATGAATTGAAAGGTGTAGTAACTGCCTTTGATGTCATCAAGTCAGCTTTTAAAGAAGAATACCCAAGGCCTATACTTTTTGAAGAAGTTTTTGCTTAAGACGGACTTAATCAATTAAGTATAAAAAATTCACGGGTTATTCTTGGGGTTTTTAACAATTGAATACTATCTATTCAATACGTCCATGGTGTTTTTTAATCCCATTGTTGTGTAATTTTTGGCAGCAGTGGCTGCTTTCTCTATCATAATTTTGACTAAATCAACTTGATCCTTTGGCCATTTACCTAAAACATATTGGGCTTGCTGTCCTGTATGAAAGTCTCGACCGACTCCCATACGTAAACGTACATAATTATTGTGTCCAAACCTTTCTTGTATATCTTTAAGACCATTGTGTCCGCCATCACTACCTTTATCTCTCAAACGCAATTTACCCACATCTAGATGAATGTCATCCACAAGGACCATTAGGTTTTCTTGTGGTATTTTTAGTTTCTCCAACCAATATTTAACAGCTTTTCCTGATAGGTTCATAAATGTAGACGGTTTAAGAAGAACGAGGGTCCTACCTTTATGTTTTATTTCTGCTATGTCACCTAATTTATCATTTTTGAATGACACAGAAGCTTCCCTAGCCAAATAATCCACCACATCAAAACCTATGTTGTGCCTGGTATTATCGTATTCAGCACCCATGTTACCAAGACCTACTATCAAATACTTCATCGGATTAGGAATTATTGGTTCTTTTTTAAAAAATTTTAAAACTCTCAAAATCATGGCACAAAGGTAAAAAATATTTTACTAAAGAAATTTATATTTAAAAAAAACCATGACAATTGTAATGTTTATAGAAAACAAAAAAAATTTTATATTAATTTATTTCATTATGTGTATTTTGGCACAATTGTTGTTTATATAAATAATGTATTTTGATTATTCGGGGTCCTTTCCCAAAAACAGGGTCTTTTATTTTTAATATCGAATAAACAAATATGTTATGAAAGTCAATTCTATTTTTTTTCTATCTTTGGTTCTTATAACCACCGTAGGAATAGCGAAGTTTACTGATAATTTTTATCAGGCTAACAACATTGAAAAAACAACAATAGAGAGGTACCATCCCAAAAACGTAAACCTCAACCCGTTAGCTATTTTATGCCCTGACCCTCAAACATTTTTTGTAGGTCCCGATTGTATGGTAGAAGTCATTGTGAATGTTCCAACTTCTACTTGCAACATTACTTCCATCACTTATACAGTGGATGGAGGAGCCCTAACTACTTTACCGCCCGTTAATTCGGTATATCCCACAACTTTAAGCATAGGTATGTATTCGGTAGATACATTTACTGTAGTTTGGAATGTAATGGATGACTGCGGTGCTGACGCAATGTGTACTTCTGTCATCAGAATTAGGGATGTCTCAGCTCCTGTCATAACTTGCATTCCAGATATCACAATTAGCACTATGCTAGGAGGAAATTCTGGACAACCCATGAATGTTTTCCCTGTAATGATTGACAACCCAACAGTAACCGACAATTGTACAGATGAGTCTGATATTAACATAATAAATGATTACAATGGCACTGACGATGCCTCCGATGACTATCCGGTAGGTGAAACTATTGTTTGTTTTACCGCTACTGATATTAGTGGAAATAGTTCTTCATGTTGTATGTCAGTCTATGTAGTCGATAATTTAGCCCCAGTTATAACCTGTCCAGATACTTTATTTTCTGACTGTGCGACTCCTCCTATTTACAGTAATCTCATAGAGTTTTTAGATGCAGGAGGTACAGTTATGGATGAAAATATGTTAGATAGTATGTCTTTCGAATTTGTCAGAGATACCTTAGTAGATTCTATTTGCATAAATCAAAAAGTTTTGCATAGATTTTATACCATTAGAGATACTACGAACAATGCGGATACATGTTTTCAAGTAGTTGTCATCAATGATGTAACGCCTCCTATGGCCCTTTGTAAAGACATTACAGTGCATTTGGAACCCTCTGGTATGGTCACTATAAATGCAGACTCTCTTGATAATGGTTCATTTGATAATTGTGGTGGTGCCTTAATATTTACGACAGAACCAGAAAATTTATTTTTTGGATGTAATGCATTAGCTATTCCTAATCCTATTATTTACAGCTTAATTGTGACCGATGAATGCGGCAATTCAGCCTCTTGCACATCCATTGTAACCGTTTTAGATACTATTAATCCAACAATAATTTGCAGCCCCAATAACATTTCTGTTGCGGCCATAGATGGTGAATGTTTTGCGACTAACATATCACTTATAGAGCCTGATGTTAACGATAATTGTCCTTTATTTTTAAGTACCCCTATGGCTACTTTCAATGGTACCATTGTAACATCGACAACAGCATTTCCTGTAGGAGAAAATTCTGTCATTTGGACTGTTACTGATGGTGGTGGAAATACTGCTACTTGTGAAGTCATAATTCTCGTAACAGATGATCAAATACCATCTATTTCTTGTGTTGCTAATCCCGTTTTAGTCAATACTGACACGGGCCAATGTTATGCCTCAAATGTATCTTTAACTCCTCCAACAGTTGAAGATAAT
>DAIPYV010000184.1:0-6569 GCA_036782555.1 Saprospiraceae bacterium | reverse complement strand
CTTATTGGGGCCAAGACGTCATGCAGCACGTCTTGGACTCTGATGAGATTTGGCATGCTGGTGACATAGGAACCTTAGAGTCCATAGCACCCATGATGGCAATAAAGCCTTTTCGTGCTGTCTATGGTAATATCGATGACAACACAATAAGAAATGAATTTCCACTCAATGATATTTTTACTATAGAAGGTATTAAAGTATTTATGACCCATATAGGTGGCTATCCAGGCAGATATTTGGCAAGAGTACATGATATCTTAAAACATGAAAAACCCAATCTATATATTTGTGGTCACTCACATATCTGCAAAGTTATGCCAGATAAAAAGCTCGGTCTCTTACACATGAATCCAGGCGCTTACGGACATCACGGTTTTCATGCTGTTCGCACGCTCCTTAAGTTTGATATAGATAGCGGCGAAATAAAGAACTTAAGAGCTATTGAACTAGGATTACGAGGGCGTTTGTGAATATAATCTGAAGCTATTTTACTAAAGATTACACAATTTCTCCACCACAACTACTTCCAGCACCAGCAGTGCAGCCATAACAATGTTGATTGACAACTATTTGTCGACGTGAAAGTTTTTCTTTGTCAAAATCTCTAATATGTTGAACTGATGAATCTACTTTCAGATCTAACATTTGATTGAAATCACAATCGTAAATATATCCTTCCCAGCTGATAGATAATGTGTTACGGCACATTAATCCTTCTATTGTGGCAGGATTGTAAGCTTCAATTAAAGCTGTCATATAGTCATTATAATTATTAGTCTCAAGTAGATAATCTAAAAATCTACTTACTGGAAGATTGGTAATAACTAAAAGATTATTGAATGAAATTCCATATCTTCGACTCAGTTGTCTTTTAAACTCCAATTCCAAGGAAGTCTGGTCTCCTGGAAGGAAGGCGCCGGACGGATTATAAACCAAATCCAAAATAAGTCCTGAGCCTTCTAAACCATAGCCCACATCATTTAGTTTTTTTAGAGCGGATATACTATCTTCAAATACGCCATCACCACGTTGATTGTCCGTGCGTGATTTAGTAAAGTAGGGTAGAGAAGATACAACATGAACATTATTTTTAGCAAAAAATTCTGGTAGGTCATGGTATTTAGGATGTGCTTCTATGATGGTTAGATTACATCTATTGATGACTTTTTTGCCCAAAGCCACACATTCTTCAACAAACCACCTAAAGTAGGGATGCATTTCAGGTGCACCACCTGTGATATCGACGGTTGGTATATCTATTTTTTGTAATATAGCCAGACATGTATCTAAGGTTTCCTTAGACATGTTTTCTACTTTTTTATCAGGGCCAGCATCTACATGGCAATGCGCACATGATTGGTTACAAAGCTTACCAATATTTATTTGAAATATTTGGGGCGTTGCAGGGAGAATAGGTTGACCTACTTTGGATGAAAATGATTCAAACTTCTCATCTACAATTTCATGTCCATTAAGTACATTCAATTGTACAAACGTATCTGACAAAGGGTTGTGTTGGCTACTGAGTGATTTAGTTCTTTGCTTGACGCCCATAATTGTTTTTATACTATTAGGATAGATGATGTTTTATTATTGGAAAAACAGTCTTACATCATTTTGGATTTGATGGTATTCATCATTGGCACAGCATTCACGAGAGTAGCTCCACCTTTTATCGCAGCGGCCACATGAACAGCTTCCATCATTTGTTCTTCATCAGCGCCTGATGACATGCATGATGAGGTGTAAGCATCCATACAGTAAGGACACTGAACAGTGTGAGCCACCGCCAAGGCTATAAGATTTTTTTCTCTTACAGACAAGGCACCTTCCTTAAAGACTTCTTCATACCATTCAAAAAACTTTTTTCCCATCTCAGGCTGTAAATCGGTGATGTCACCAAATTTTTTAAGATCCTCAGGTTTAAAGTAACTCATGCTTTCTTATTGTTTTGATTTTACGGCTATGTAACATGGGATTTTTCATTTGGTTGAGACTATTATGGTTTTTTAAAACCTAATCTATATTTTGATGTTCTTTTTTTCTTAATTCAATAATGGTGTCTGAACAGATAACGACAATTTCTATTTTTCAATTTAAAGGCTTTTCTAATCAGTTTTTTGCATTGAAAAGTATGGCTTTTTTATTGCCCAAAATCATCTCGACACGTGGGCTTAAATTTGCAAAGTTACTTGGAAGTGGAGGTGGTAATGGTTTTGCCATTTATCCCAATTTGGGACAATATGTTTTTTTAGGTGTTTGGGATAATGAGGCGCTAAAAAATGATTTTTTTAATAATAATATAAATTTTAGAGCATATTGTCAAAAGGCGCATAAAGTTACTACCTACTCACTTGTCAATACGATGTCTCACGGTCTTTGGGGAGGAATTAATCCTTTCACACCTGATAAGAATGTAACTCAAGATGGGAAAATAGCTGTCATAACACGTGCGACAATTAAGTGGTGGGATATGTTTAGATTTTGGCGTCAAGTACCAGATTCTTCTAAAAATATGGACCAATTTCCAGGTTGTGAGCTAGCTATTGGCGTGGGAGAATTACCTTTTAGATTTCAGGCTACTTTTAGCATATGGTCAGATGCAGAAAAAATGAGAGATTTTGCCTATAAATCTAGACAACATACAGAGATGATAGCTAAAACTAAGAAAATAGGTTGGTATAAAGAAGAATTGTTTGCAAGGTTTAGGGTTCTTTACTGAGTCCTTTGCTTCAAAAATCCCAGTGCCCACATAGGGATAATGCCTTTTCCTCCCTTCTCTATTCCTTCTTTTATCAAGATGGGATTGGGCATACCCGCTAATTGGTGAAAGTTTTTGTTTTTTCCTCCCACTTCCACCACATCTTCAGTATTGACCAAAAAATCACCTTTGAGTGGTGTGGTGACATGTGCAATATTATTAAGTGCATTCATCACAAAGGTTTCACGTAGTGTACCTGTATTGACTGTATCTGCATCAAAAGCAAATAAGAGATTTGTATTTTCAAAATAAATTTTGTCTGGTTTGGTCATGGCACTATCAGACTTATGTGCTGACTTAAGAGCATTAATGATGTCCGCCTCTTTTAGGTAATCAAAATAGGTCAATATACTATTGCGTGACATGACTAAATCTCTGGACAACTTGGTAATATTAGGACTGAAGGGTCCAATACGTGCTATCAAGGCTAAAAGTTTTTTGATTTGCCTTGTAGCTTCATAATCTATGTTAAATAGAGCCAGCATATCTGAATCAATGACTTGTAATATTACAGCCAAAAGCCTATCATGGTACTTTTTACCAGCTTCCTTGTAGTAAGGATAATATCCAGTTCGTAAGTAGGTATTAAATTTTTTGTTTAAGCTATAGGCCTCGTAATATGTATCATGAAGCGAGATATGTTCTTCCTTGAGTTCATCCCAGGTGTAGGAAGGCAATACTTCACTGTGCTCAAATCTGAGGTATTCTGTAAAGGTTAGGCCTTTCATGGTGTATTCATCCAGCCTGCGACTTAAGTCACCTTGTCCCGCCAAGATATTTAATGCAGAAGATGAGGTGACTATAAGCTGTATGTCGTGGTAGTTATCATATATGTTTTTTAGCTCAATGGACCAATTCGGATATTTATGAACTTCATCTAGTCCAAATATTCTATACCCGTTTTTATACAACTCATCAATGGTTTCTGTCATCGTGTCTGTAACAAAATAAAGATTGTCCATGGATATATAAATGCTTTTTTTACCACATTTTTTAATATGCTGTAGCATCATATATGTTTTACCGACACCTCTACTTCCTTTTAGGAGTATCAGTCTTGACTTCCACTCTATGTGCTCGTACATATCCCGCATAAAGTCCAATCGAGTATTACTCATTCTCCGATGACTTATTTCTAAAAGCTTTTCCATTTTATATTGTTTACAACATTTAACGATATCTAATATTGACATTTAACACATCAAAATTAAATTTTGTTTCATTTATTTACAAAAATAAATATTGTTGTTCAATATTAACAATATTAAAAAATATTAAATTAAAAACCAAAAAGTAAAAACGTTAAATGAAATTAACAAAAAACAAAATTGTTAATCATGTTTAACAATTTTTGTTTTTGTTTCTTTTTATAAAAGTTTTGTGTTTGGTTGACTTTTAATGTGATTTATATCAATAGCTCTTATATTGTGTTTTATTATAGTGTGATAGTTTTTAAGTAGTTTTCCCATTCATTTATTGTATTAAGATTAAATATTACCTCTTTTTCAACAGTCAAAATATATTTTATAGCGGATGCGTCATAAGACTTAATAAGATAGTCTAATCGACAATAATTATTACTTAATATAGCTTTAATCACTTTTGGTGACACCACAATGGGATGTCCATTTTTACCCTCATATTGAGGCATGACTATATCGATATCTTTAGGTTTAAGTAATTTATCGAGTACGGCCGGGGTGGGCAGTGGTACATCGACAGGACAGATGATATATTTGTCATAGCGTTTTGTTACGTTCTCGATAATAAAGCGCATTGTACTGAAAGGTCCATCTTGAGGTTGTGGATTTACAAATGTACGCAATAAATTATTTTGATATGAATACGTCTGCGATATACTATTTTTCAGAAAAGGCAAAGCATCTAAATACATTTGGAAATCATGTCCTAAACCGAGGTAAATGTCACTTTTTAGAGGGTTTAATCTTCGCATCTGCTCCTCAATCCAGTAGAGATTTTGATATTGTAACAATCCTTTTGGGTAGCCCATTCTCGAAGAACTACCTCCAGCTAGAATGATGGTGGCTACGTCATTATCCATTTACACCAAATCACTCAATGGTAATTCACGATATCTTTTGCCGGTGGCTTGAAATACGGCATTGACTATTGCCGGAGGTATCACAGGAAGGCCTGGCTCTCCCACACCCGTAGGTGCTTCGTCATTGTCTATGATTTCTACATGTATTTGTGGCGCATCACTCATCCGAGCCATCTTGTAATTATGGAAATTATTTTGTTCTATCTGGCCATTTTTGGCAGATATTTTTCCGTACATCACAGCTGAAAGTCCAAAAATCGCAGACCCTTCCATTTGAGCTGTAACAGCATCTTTATTTACAGCCGTACCACAGTCTATGCACATATATATTTGATGTACCTTGAGACGACCATTAATGACAGAGACCTCCGCTACGGCAGCTACATAAGATAAAAAACTATAATGCACTGCCATACCCATGCCATGCCCATCTGGAAGCGCTTTACCCCAACCAGCATTTTGAGCCACCTTTGATAAGACATGCTTGAGCCTTGCACTGTAAAATGGTGTTTTAGCATCTGGATTTTCTATCCTGTCGCTTCCTATCAATTGAGTGAAAAATTCAAGCCTGTCTTTTCCCGCTGCTTGCGCTAATTCATCAGCAAACACATTGAGTCCAAATGCATGGGGCAAATCATTGACTGACCTTAACCAACCAATACGCACATGAGCTGGCGCACGACCATTTTCACACCTTATATTGGGTATTTCAAACCCATTATTGGTGACACCTTGACCCACTTCCCATGATGCTGCGTACTCTGTGCCAGGCTCAAATGTCGAGGAAATAGATGGAAATGCAGTGCGATGTAGCCATCCTGTGACTTGACCATCAGTATCTAACGTTCCCTTTATATATTGTGCATTGACGGTATGAAAATAATCGTGTCGTACATCATCTTCGCGCGTCCAGATGACTTGGACAGGCGCATTTAATTTTTGAGCTAAAGCTACGGCTTCTACTATGTAGTCTGGCTTAGACTTCCTACCGAAACCCCCACCTAAAAATGTGATATTTATTTTTACTTTATCATCGGTTAGATCAAGGTATTCCATCACTTCATTTTGAGCGGTTTGAGGGTCCTGTGTTGGGGCCCATACTTCGCACATATCCTTTTTGACCACCGCTGTTGCGCATGGTACTTCCATAGGAGCATGGGATAGATGCGGTAAAAAGTAAGAGGCTTCGACGATTTTCTCTGCGTTTTTTAATGCTTTTTGAAAATCACCTATGTTTTTGATTTCCTTACTCGGTTTACTGACCGTAGCTAAAAGTTGATTTTTATAAGTATCAAAATCATATATACTATTGGCTCCAAAATCCCATTCGACTTTGAGTGCTTTTTTGGCTTGAAGAGCGGCCCACGTATGTTCTGCGATAATGACGATACCTCCCAAAGGCCCAAAAGGTTTTTCCAATCGGGGTATTTCATAGACGTCTAAGATACCCGGCATCGTTAAGAAGTCTTCTTTGTTGAATGATTTGACTTTTCCGAAATGTACAGGACATCGTTCGATGACTGCATACTTCATCCCATCTAATTTTATGTCCATTCCAAATTTTGCACGACCTCGCACAAAGTCAGCGACATCCAAACTTTTTTGGTACGTCTTGATATATTTAAAATCTTTAGGATTTTTCAATGTTACATTTTCAGGAACTTCATTTTTTGAAGCCTCTTCTGCTAAGTCACCATAAAATATTTTTTTGCCAGATGGAGCGTGATGAATGAAGTGATCTTTTGC
>DAIPYV010000183.1:0-6580 GCA_036782555.1 Saprospiraceae bacterium | reverse complement strand
AAAACCTGCTTTTTAATTGTTCAAACTTCCATTTTTCGTATTCCAACTCAGACAATGATTGATAATAATCAGAATTTTTCAGATCGGCATCTAAGTTTTTTTCCCATTGTTTAGTACTGTCCAAAAAGAGCTTTTGGTCTTCATATTGTGCATAATGATGTGTCAATGTAGTGAAAAATTTTATTGGGTGGGATAAATTCGATTTTATAACGATATATTTCTCTAGCATTTTACAAAGATCACTCATCAATAAACGCTCTTTCATACCGTATGATCTAGACTCTTTACTTTTTAGAAATTTATTTAAAAAATCTCTATGATTTTTGTTGCCTCCTATGATGCTCGTTTCAATCAAAGTCAAAAATTCGTTTTTTTCTTTAGAATTTAAGGTCGCTAAAATATGGTAAATTTTGTTTTTCATGCTACAAAATATTAATTTAAAATATTGTAATACAACGTATTGGATTCAAATTTATTATAAAAATATTCTACAAAAGTAAAATATTGTAATTTTTTAGTAACTCAAAACTTCGGATATTTGTGTTGTAAAACAAAATGAGACGTAAACATATCAACTTATTAACATCATGAATGTATTAAAAATCATTGCTTTATGGCTTTTCCCCCTAGCCGTCATACAAGCTCAAATATGTCCTGATACTGTCAAGATTTATATGACATACGAGTACATTGGTACAGATATAGACGTAAGTATTAGAGTTCAAAATTTCAGAAATATCAGTGGGTTCCAGTTTGCTATTGAGTTTGATGATAAGGTAGCTAGTTTTGAGTCTGCATCGTCACAGCTTCCAGATTTTTTACCCACCAATTATCAATTGATCAACGATCAAATTAGATTTTTGAGAGATAATCTCACTTTAAACACACTGCCTGATGATGCTGAGCTCATAAAAATGAGATTCCAAATAAATGAAATATCCAGTGATTTTAGATTAGCTTTTGGTGACCTTAGATTTATGACAGAGTTTGTTGATGATAATCAGGAAATACTTTGTTATACTGATGCATCTCTCAGCATTCCCTACAATGGGCGGACTTTAAGTGGTAAAATAATGTTTGATGCTAATAATAATTGTACATTTGACGAGGGTGAAATAGGATTGGATGGTTGGCTGGTAGAGCTTACTTATTTGAACAAAAGATACTATAGAAATTCTGATGCAGTGGGATACTTTGAGTTTGTGGTACCAGAGGGTGTTTATTCCATACGCATCATACCTAAAAGTGAAATCTGGGGAGCATGTGAAGACATCATCAGGACGACAGTCACACAGGAAGATCCAGAAATGATTTATTTTTTGGCCAATACCTTTATCGATTGCCCAAGGATTAGGACAGATATTTCTACAGCTGTATTGAAGAGATGTAATGTAAATAAATACACCCTTTTGGTAGAAAATCAAGGTACACAGTCTATTGATAATGTTGAAATTATTGTTGAGTTTGATGATCTATTATCCTTTTTACAGACAAGTGCCAACATAAATAATTCAGGTAGTGGTTTTGTAACTTTAAATATAGGAAGGCTAGATGTCTATGAAAAAGATACTATAGAGATTGAGTTTTTCTTGTCTTGTGATGCAGTGGTAGGTCAGACACACTGCATCACGGCAAGAGCTGCCAATGCACAGCCATGTTTTGTGCCTTCATCTTGGACAGGCGCTGATTTACAGATTACATCCATCTGTGATCAGATAGATAATAAAGTCACTTTTCTCATCTCTAATATAGGCTTGGGAGATATGTTAGAGACTAAAAGATACATCGTCACTGAGGATGAGGTCATCAGGACAGCTGGAGATGTAGACCTTGATGCCCTATCGGTAGTTGAAGTCGATTTGCCCGCCAATGGCTCCACATACAGGATATTTGTACCCCAAACTACAGGATACCCTTATCTGGCTCAAACAGCTACTTTAGCCCTGGAAGGCTGTACTGTCAATGCTGGTGATAGTTTTAGTAAAGGCTTTGTGACGGTATTTGGAGAGAGTGATCAAGACGTTTTTATTGATAAATTCTGTTTAGAAAGTGTGGATGTGGTACCGAGTTCTCATATTTTTGCTTTGCCCAAAGGTTATGGTCTAAAAAGATATATCAACAATGACACAAAGATAGAGTATGTCATCCACTGGACCAATACCACTGACGATGTGCAACAAAATGTAAATCTAAAAACTTTTATTTCTGAAGATTTTGATATCGCTTCACTTCAGATGGGGTCTTCAAGTCACCCCTACACTTTCTCTTTCAGCCGAGATAGAGAGTTAATTATTAATTTTTCACAACTGGAGTTAGCTCCAGACGCTATGGGATTTGTTAAATTCAGTATAAATCCAAGATTGGGCTTGCAGAATGAGACACGTATTACCATGAGTACGACCGTTTTGTTTGATGGCAAAATATCTGCAGCTCCTGTCAGTACTTTTCATACTATTGGACAGGATTTCGTCATAGTATCATCCGTAGACTGGAAGGGAGCGCCCTTAAAAATCAATTACTACCCCAATCCTACTCAAGATGTACTCAATATTGATATGACAGCAGTCGAATTTATAAGCGGAAAGTATAGTATCCATATGCCAAATGGACTCAATGTGTCTCAAGGTCTTTTGTCCAATCATGTGAATCCTATATCCTTACAGCATTTACCCAAAGGCAGTTATGTATTAAAAATAGAAATAGGAAGCCAAGATATAGTTCATTTTAAAATTATAAAACTATAGTTACATACAATAAGAATTTTGACCCTCGAGCAATAAAGAAATTACTAAAGATGCAATATTAGGGAAACTTTTTGAAAAAGGCGGAGAGGTAGTAAAGACTATCACTTCGTCTTTTTATTTTTTGTCGGATACCCATCCAAATAATATCAAAAATATGGTATCTATCTAATATGCAATGTATTATTTGGGATAATATGAAAACTAACATAGAGCATAAAAAGTGTGATAAACTTCCCCATTTGATCTAGATTATTTTATATTTGTGGCTTTGATGCGTAACAGAATAGAAGCCAACCTTATAATTAATAGAAAAAGCTGTAAGAAATATGGGAATAAAAATCAACAAAATAGCTCCTAAGAAAGCATTGAATAAAGCTTATCTAAAGGTGAGACCACTGCGCAGTGAGATGGATGTGTTCAAGGCCAACTTGATCACGCTACTGGATAAAATGAAAATTGAGGAAAGGGAGGAACATCAGAAAAACAATATTCGGGATTTTTTGCTCGATACTTACTACAAAGGTGCTCATGAAATCAATACCAAAGGGACGCAAGACCTCGTGATACATACGGGCAGCAGCGCACAGTCGCATGTGGGCGTCATCATAGAGGCCAAAAGACAGTCTAATAAGTCAGAGTGGCTCCATGGAGACACCCTAAGTGCTAAGGCCATATATGAATTGGTGCTGTACTATATGCGTGAGCGTGTAGATGCCAAAAATATTGATATCAAATACCTCATCGCCACCAATATACATGAGTGGTATATTTTTGAAGGTGCTGTCTTTGAGCGGTTGTTTTATGGCAACAAAAAGTTTGTAAAAGACTACGAAGAATGGCGCGATGGCAAGAAGGTCACCAAAGACACCGCTCTGTTTTACAATGATATAGTGCGGCCTTACATCGAAGCCCAAGATGAAGACGTGACCGCTACTTTTTTTGACATACGCGATTATGAAAAAGAACTGCGCAATGCCGATAAAGCAGATGACAAGAAGCTGATAGCCTTACAAAAATTATTGTCACCGGCACATCTTTTGAGAGTGGCTTTTGCGTCGGATAGCAATGAGCTCAACAGTCGATTTTATAAAGAACTCCTCCACATCATCGGGCTTGAAGAAGTCAAAGATAAGGGCAAACAAATCATTCGGCGCAAGCCCAACAATGCCCATGAAGGCTCCATGATAGAAAACACAATCAACATACTCAATACCGAAGACACACTCTTTAGGCTCAAAAACAAGGCTTTGTATGGCGAGACCAGAGATGAACAACTGTTCAATGTGGCCTTAGAGCTCAATTTGACATGGGTGAATCGGGTCTTGTTCCTCAAACTATTGGAAGGGCAACTCTTGAGCTATCATAAAAACGACAAGCGGTACAATTTCCTCAATAAAGCCATAGTTTTTGACTATGATGAGATATACAAGCTGTTTCATCAGGTGCTGGCCAAAACAATGGCCGACAGAAGCAGTGGCATAGCCGAAAAATACCAATGGGTACCCTATCTCAATAGCTCGCTCTTTGAGATCAGTGAGCTGGAACATCAGACCCTCAAAATCAACTCTCTGGATGACAATACGACACTAGAGGTGATGAATGGCTCAGTATTGACAGCCTACAAAAACCAAAAGCTCAATCCACTCGAATATTTGTTTGCGTTTTTGGATGCTTATGATTTTGCGAGTGAAGGCGTAGAAGATATACAGGAGGACAACCGCACCTTGATCAATGCCTCTATCTTGGGTAAGATCTTTGAAAAAATCAATGGGTACAAAGATGGGTCTATCTACACACCAGGCTTCATCACGATGTATATGTGTAAGGAAGCCATCCGACGTGCTGTGGTCCAGAAATTTAAAGACGCTTATGGGTGGAAGTTGGATGGATTTGAGGACATACGCAACTATATAGCGGACAGGAAAAGCCGAGCAGACATATTGGAATTTAATGCGCTGGTCAATTCATTGCGGCTGTGTGATCCCGCAGTAGGGAGTGGGCACTTTTTGGTGTCGGCCCTCAATGAAATGATACTGATCAAAAAAGAGCTGGGCATACTCTGCGATGCGGATGGCCAAAGGATAACAGACTATGAGCTGGTGATAGAAAACGATGAGCTGATAGTCACCTACGAAAATGGCGACATCTTCGAGTATCAGATGGTGAATGGTCAGCCCAAAAGCAAGGCCGACCAAAGGATACAAAAGACACTCTTTCATGAAAAACAGACCCTCATAGAGAATTGTCTTTTTGGTGTGGACATCAATCCCAACTCTGTCAAAATATGTCGCCTCCGCCTGTGGATAGAGCTCCTCAAAAATGCCTACTACAAGGAGGAAACGGGCTACAAAGAGCTGGAAACGCTGCCCAATATAGACATCAACATCAAATGTGGCAACAGCCTCATCAGTCGGTTTGGACTCGACGCAGACCTCAAAGCGGCCCTCAAAAGCATCAAATACGACATCAAGACCTACAGGGCCTATGTGCAGGACTATAAAAGCTGCAAAGACAGAGAGGCCAAACGCGGCATAGAGGAGATGATCCATGCCATAAAAAGTGATTTCAGATCGGAGATAGGCAAAAAGGACAAAGACGTACTGAAGCTGAATGCCCTCAGTGGCGAACTCTTTAATCTACTGAATCAACAGTCTCTATTTGAGACGGACAAGGAGAAAAAAGCCAAAGAAGCCCGCATCAAAAAACTGGAAGCGGACATCAACACCCTCAGTGCCAAAATAGAAGACATCAAGAGCAACGCCATCTATCGGGATGCCTTTGAGTGGCGCTTTGAGTTTCCGGAAGTGCTGAATGACAACGGTGATTTTGAAGGTTTTGACGTGGTGGTGGGGAATCCGCCGTATATGAGAGTACAAGAAATAGAGAAAACACAACCTTTACAAAAGAAGGTTTACGAGGAAAAGTATAGGGTAGCAAAAGGATCATACGATCTTGCCAATTTATTTTTTGAACTTGCTGTAAATATTAGCCACATCAATTCAAAAAATGCGTACATTTTTCCCCACAAATTTTTAAATGCAGATAGTGGTATCGAATTTAGAGATTATCTTATTGAGGGAAAATATATTGATAAATTGGCCCACTTTGGGGCAAATATGATTTTTGACAATGCGGATACTTATACATGTATCGCCTTTTTTAGTCAGGAAGATAATCAAGGATTTTTGTTTCAAAGGTTTCAGTTCAAATCCCATTATCAAGAATTGATTTTTAATGAGAACAATTTTAATTTAATCAACTATAAGAGTATTCATAAAGCCTCCGAAATTTATGGCTCCAATGCTTGGATTTTATTTGATTCTGAAATAGGATTTAATGTTTTTGAAAAAATTTATTCTCAAAAGTCTTCAGTATCCTTAAAGTTTGACATTTTTGTTGGTCTCCAAACAAGTAAGGATGATTTATATGTTCTAGATGTTATTGACCATGATACCCAACACTATTATGTTAAAGTGCCCATTGATAGCAGTGAAATAAAAGTAGAAAAGGAATTATTTAAACCTTTTTTAATGGGGAAAGGTGTACAAAGGTATGGAGACTTAAATCCTACAAAGGTGGTATTTTTTCCTTACGAAATTGACGAGAATGCAAGTATTATGGAACTTGAAGTCATGAGAATAAAATACCCATTTACTTACGAATATGTGATGAAATATGAAAAAGAATTTAGAAAAAGAGAAAGTGGAAAAGCAGGAAAAATGAAATATTGGTATGCTTATATTTATCCAAAAAATTTAAATAGATTTGGACAAATTAAACTTTCCAGTATGGAAATCTGTGCTAATCACCCCAATGTAGCCTATGATTATGGAAAA
>DAIPYV010000182.1:0-6620 GCA_036782555.1 Saprospiraceae bacterium | reverse complement strand
CATTGATACATAGTTTTGATGGCACAAAAAATAGAAATATCACGTTCAAGCACAAGGAAACGACTTATCTAATTGATCCCAATAGAATCTATACTTCGGATGAAGAGGTACTTAAGAGTAAAATATACGTTATTGAGGGAGCGGGGATAGTGGATAATGAAGTCATAGATATGGTCAAGTTTTTAGCCCAATCCATTTGGGATGAGATGGCTAATTTTGATTTTATAGTTGCAGTACATAACAATAAAAACGAGGCAGCTCAAATAGTGCATGAAGGGTGGTTTAGCAGACGAATAGAGCCAGCTTCTTTCAGTGTCGTGTCTTATATCCAACGAAACGATATCACCTCTGATTCCAATCTTTCATGTTCTGACATTTATATCAACCCTGCTATCAATGAAAGTGAGTTTTTTATTGTGAATCAGAAAAGTGACTTTGATATGTTGATGAAAAAACGTTATAGTGTCGTATTGCAAAATGATGAACCTGTGGATGACGGATCTTTAAGCGTTTTTAGCTCAAAATACAAAAAAAGATACGTGAATGCTGAAGCTAAGATGGGCAGGGTAGAGGAACAAATAAAGATGCTTTCCATTCTTTTGAATTTGGAATAATTTGTAATAATTGTAAAAATATCAATTTATTTTATTCTCAATTTTTACAATAGAGTTAAAATCACTATTTTTGCGCACTCAATCAAATTTATTAATTATTTAAAGATTAAAATATGGCTTTTGATATAGACATGATTAACGCGACCTACCAAGGTTTTGCCTCTAAAGTAGAAGCGGCGCGTAAAGTACTAGGTAGACCACTGACATTATCCGAAAAAATATTATACGCTCATTTGCATCCGGATTCACCACTCAAGGACTATGCACGAGGTAAAGATTATGTGTTTTTTGCACCAGATAGAGTAGCCATGCAAGATGCGACTGCTCAGATGGCTTTACTTCAATTCATGACTGCTGGTAGATCTAAGGTTGCTGTACCGAGTACAGTACATTGTGATCACCTCATACAAGCCAAGGTAGGTGCTGCAGAAGACTTAGCCAAATCTAATGACTTGAATAAAGAAGTAACGGACTTTTTAAGTTCTGTCTCTGATAAATATGGTATTGGTTTTTGGAAGCCGGGAGCGGGTATCATACATCAAGTTGTTTTGGAAAATTATGCTTTTCCAGGAGGAATGATGATAGGTACCGACTCACACACGGTCAATGCGGGTGGACTGGGTATGGTCGCCATAGGAGTAGGTGGTGCTGACGCAGTAGATGTCATGGCAGGTATGGCTTGGGAGCTTAAAATGCCTAAGCTTATCGGTGTAAAATTAACTGGAAAACTTAACGGTTGGACATCACCTAAGGACGTCATTCTGAAAGTGGCAGGTATCCTTACTGTAAAAGGAGGTACTGGTGCCATAGTGGAATATTTTGGTGAAGGAGCGATTTCTATGTCTTGTACAGGAAAAGGCACCATCTGTAATATGGGTGCTGAGATAGGTGCGACAACATCTACATTTGGTTATGACGCTTCTATGTCTAGATATCTCAAATCCACAGACAGAGCGGACGTAGCTGAAATGGCTGATTCAATAGCAGAGCATTTGACAGCGGATGTAGAATGTTATGCCGATCCAGAGAAATATTTTGACCAAGTCATAGAAGTTAATTTATCTGAGTTAGAGCCACATCTAAATGGTCCGTTTACACCTGACTTGGCTACACCCGTTTCTAAAATGAAAGAAACAGCTGTGGCCAATGACTGGCCTTTGGAATTGGAGTATGCATTGATAGGTTCTTGTACCAATTCTTCTTATGAAGATATAGCTAGAGCGGCGTCTATAGCTCGCCAAGCCATCAAAAAGGGTATCAAGCCTAAGTCCCAATTGACAGTGACCCCTGGTTCTGAAATGGTGAGATACACTATCGAAAGAGATGGATTTATAGAGACCTTAGACGGTATAGGTGCTTTGGTTTTTGCCAATGCATGTGGCCCATGTATCGGACAATGGGCAAGATACAGTGACCCTAAGAATGCACCTAAAAATAGTATTGTACATTCATTTAACAGAAATTTTGCCAAAAGAGCGGATGGCAGTCCTAGTACACATGCATTTGTAGCTTCACCGGAGATAGTTACGGCCTTGGCTCTGGCTGGGCGATTGGATTTTAATCCTATGACAGATACATTGACGAATGATAAAGGTGAACAGATACTCTTAGACCCACCGTATGGTGATGAGCTGCCAATCAATGGTTTTGCTGTTGAAGATGCGGGCTTTATTGCTCCGGCTGAAGACGGTTCCGGAATAGAAGTCAAAGTAGCTCCTGACTCCGAAAGACTTCAATTACTGACGCCATTTGAACCTATCGGAGCTGACCAAGTTAAAGGAATGAGACTCTTAATTAAAGCTAAAGGAAAATGTACGACAGACCATATATCTATGGCAGGTCCGTGGTTGACATATAGAGGTCATTTACAAAATATATCTAAAAATACGCTCACTGGCGCCATCAATGCATTTAATGGTGAACCCAATAAAGTCCTTAATTATGGAGCAAATGAATATATGGGTGTACCAGAATCTGCCTTGGCATATCAAAGTTTAGGCATAGGTACCATCGTTTTTGGTGAGGAAAATTATGGTGAGGGTTCATCGAGAGAACACGCAGCTATGCAGCCACGGTTTTTGGGTGTTAAGGCGGTAGTAGTAAAGTCATTTGCCCGTATCCATGAGACCAATCTCAAGAAGCAAGGTATGTTGGCATTGACATTTGTGAATACTGCAGATTATGATAAAGTGAGACAGGATGATGTCATTTCTATTGTCGGTTTTGATACAATGGCACCAGGTAAAAACTTAGTCATTCAATTAGATCATGCTGACGGTACTCAAGAGTCTTTTGAGGTAGCGCATTCTTACAATCAAGCTCAAATCGATTGGGTGAAGTGGGGTTCAGCCCTTAATCAGATCCGCGCGGGGTTGATTGCGTAGTATTGACATAAGCTAATTAGTATAAAATAATACAATTTTTTTTTTTGCCCGAATCCTATCAAAAGATGTGGTTCGGGTTTTTTATTTTTTCACTTGAACTTCCAGCTGATTCACTTTTTGTCCATTTAAAAAGTCGTTAATGCTCATTTGGCGTTTGCCTTCGGGTTTTATTTCCAAAATATGTATATAGCCATCAACACATTTTATTTTTAATGTGTTTTTTTGATTTGTGATAATTGTACCTGATTGCACATTACACGTTTCATCATTTTCGTAGCTTGCTTTAAGAATTTTTATTTCCTTATCATCTATTATCGTCCACGCACCAGGATAAGGACTGTGACCTCTGATAAAATTGTAAACTGTTTGAACATTTTGACTAAAATCTATCTGACAGGTATGGTGGAATATCTTGGGCGCTTTAGTCGCATCAGTGTCATTTTGAGGTTTGAATTCCACAGGGCCATTTTTTACTATTTTTACACTTTCGAGCACAACATCAGCGGCCAATGTTTTCATTTTATCGTGCAGGCTGCCCGCATCATCAGTCTCGGATATAGCGATTTCTTTTTGAAGTAAGACATCGCCTGTATCTATTTCATGTTTTAATTTAAAAAAGGTGACACCGGTGGTTTTTTCACCAGCGATGATCGCATGATTTATCGGTGCAGCGCCCCTATATTTAGGCAGTAGCGAACCATGAAGATTGTACGATCCTAAAGGTGGCATATCCCATGCGACTTCTGGCAGCATTCTAAATGCTACTACTATTTGAATATCGGCTTCGTAGGACTTTAGTTGTGATAAAAATTCAGGATCACGCAATTTTGTAGGTTGAAGCACCGCAATACCATGCTCCACTGCATATTTTTTCACAGCGGATTCTAAAAGCACTTTGCCACCACGACCTCCATAACTATCCGTGCTTGTGACCACAGCCACCACATCATATCCATTTTTAACCAATATATCTAATGAGGGGACTGCAAATTCAGGTGTACCCATAAATATTATCTTCATCGAGTAAGTACTTTAGTGTTTGACAAATGGTTTGGCGCCACTTTTATCTGCATTGACATTCAATAAATAAAAGCCAGAGGGTAAGTGACTTAAATTGACATCTACCTGATGCTGGTAAGGCACTCTAGATTGAAATACGACCTGTCCAAAGATATTAGAGATATAAATGTCTAATTCTTTTTGATTAGGACTATCTAATTGAATTGTTAACATATCCTGAACCGGGTTAGGATGTAAATTCAATGAAGTCAGTGTCGGTTGTTCTGTTGCGCTTTTAGTAGATTTTACTTTGTATAACTCACCATTTCCTAATCCAGCTACATACAATTCACCATTGATATCCTCACCAAAAGTAGCATACTCTTGTGTTTGAAATTTTCCTAGTGTTTCATTTTGCCATGCTCCTGTCGCATCCTGTGACAATGCCCAGAATATCCCAGTGCAAAAGTCCGTGTATATGTATTTTCCTATTAAATCTTCTTCTATGGTACCTCGATAGACAAAACCACCTGTGACTGAACATCCTACATCAAATCTATTAGGATATACGTGAACAGGAAAAGTATATCCGACATCTTCATTACACCCATTAAAATTGAATCTCGCATTACCTTCGTAGCATCTCCAGCCATAATTCAAACCACTTGATGTAGCGGAGACCACATTAATTTCTTCCCAATCTCTTTGGCCTACATCGGCTATCCAAAGTTGATTTTTTTCTTTATCAAAACTAAATCTCCATGGGTTACGAAGCCCCAAAGCCCATATTTCTGGTAATGTGTCTGTTTGGCCAAAATAAGGGTTGTTTTCTGGAATTAAATAAGGTGCATCTTCTGTATTGACATCAATACGCAACATCTTACCCAACAGTGTTAAGGGGTTTTGTGATCTATTGCCAGGGTCGCCACCACTGCCTCCATCTCCCATACCTATATATAAAAATCCATCAGGTCCAAACTCTATATCGCCAGCGTTGTGATTATTGAAAGGGTGGGGCACTGAAAGAATTATTTTTTCGCTTTGTGCGTCCCCTAGATTGTCATCATCCATAGATTTTTGATATCTAGCTATCACACTGTTACCTTGTGCATTGGTATAATGTACATAAAAATACCCATTTTGACTATAAAGAGGATGGAAACATAGTCCCAACAGCCCTCTTTCATTGGCCGTGGCATTGACGCGTGATCTTATGTCTAGAAACGGTGTATTTTCATTGGTTTCCATATCTAGTACTTGAATAATACCATTTTTTTCAACAATAAATAGCCTCGTATCGGCCAATATACCTGTGGATGCTATGTCTGTAGGCTGTCTAAATCCAGATTTTATTAACTCCAATTGAATATCTTGAGAAATTGAAATATGTACCCACACTGTCAACAATAAAAAAATAAAGAATCTCATAAATTAAATATTATTATACCATCTATAATGATAAACACATGGAAATGTTTAGAAGAAAGGATTATGTACCCACTTTATGCTGTAAAGATGCAAATACATACAGTCATACACTTCCTCTTGCTTGATATATAAATTACTGAATCTTAATAAATCGCTTATGGATTTATATATGATGACATACACTATATAAGAAATTAGATGCTGTCGAAAGACGATTTTGTAAGGAATTGAGTATTTTTATGATAGGGTAAAAAGTATATAAGCTATAAGTAATTGAACAACAGGCCAACCTATATGAAGACTATGAGACTACCACCAAATATTTTTTCAAAAACCCCATAGACCAAAAATACTCCAGGAGGCTTTATTTCATAAAAGTCCACATAAGGAATGTAACCCTCCATAAAACATTGCCCCAAGTAAAGATATGTGCCTTCGTCCTTATCCAAAGGAACATTCAGATAGTTGTACTTGGTCAATAGAAAAAGAATTAATATGCCTAGACTTAATAGGAGTTTCATCAAAAGAATTCTAATTATAGTTTTACAAATTTCTGAGTACCACCTATTTTTGAACCTTTATAACTCAGATGTAAAAAATACAAACCAGACTGCAAATGGCCAATATCTATGGGTTCATCTAGATAATTATGTCGCCCTACAACATAGCCCATAGAACTATAAATATAGACTTCGTCATATTTATATGTACTTTGGATGCGCAATTCGTTTTGTGCTGGATTGGGGTAAAGTATTATTTTATCTGATGTTATACTAGGATGATCCGGCACACTACTGCCCACGTCCAGCTTGATGTCATAATTGCATGGTGATATATTTCTATACTGCGGCATATTAGGGAAATCCCATAAAAAGCGAGAAGGCAGCTCCATTACACGAGGGAGAAAGTTGCATTTTTCGCCTTTTTCATCGGGATTGTTGATGACATGTAGGTAATTTGTGGTACTTCCTGGAGAAACATAAATCCTACAATCAGGCCCCAAAAACATATTACCCATACTGACGGGCCAACCTGTATCACTAAAAGTCCAGTGCTCAGCTACTTTAATGGCTTCATCTTCTAATTCTGTATCCAATTGATACAATTTTTCGTCGGATGATGCATATACATATCTGGAATTGGGAGAAAAACATAGTCCCTTCCAAACTTCATAATCTTCTTTGGGATAAGGGAG
>DAIPYV010000181.1:0-6700 GCA_036782555.1 Saprospiraceae bacterium | reverse complement strand
ACTGAATGGATTTTATTGCTTAAAAAGATATCCGCTGCCAATCCAATAGTGTCATCTACTTCTAAACAAATAGGATCATGCGTCATGAAAGAAGATACTTTCACCTCTGCCCTATTAGGCACTTCATTTCTATCTGCAAAACTTTTATAAACCTGTAGTAAGTCATTTTTACTTATGATACCTATTAATTTTGTGTCCTCCACTACCAAGATATGGTGTATCGTGAACTCGTCAAAAATCATTTCTACTTTCTGCATCGTATCTTCAGGTCCAACATAAATAATTTTGGTAGTGATTATGTTTTTTATTATTTTCTCTGTGTTCATATCTATAAATATTTAGCATAAAGGTAAAAACTATGGCCATACAATTAGATGATGAAAATCATAATGTCGTGTGATTTATCCAATAGGAGATTGTATAACAACTAAAAATATAATGGTAAATGTCTCTAATTAAAGAGCGACCTAACCACCTTATTCTACCTTTACTATTTTTTTAACCTCACCAATTTGTTCACCTTTGCCATCAATGACTTTTAGATAATACATACCAACATGAAGATTTGACACATCTATCGCATTGTAGTTTTCTTTTATATAATCAGAGACTACCACCTGTCCATTCATATTATAGACCAGCAACTTAGCACCTTCTGTAAAGTGATCTAGTTTTAGATACAATGTGTTGGCCGTAGGATTGGGGTATATTTTAAAATCCGAATACTTTTTGATAACATCATTTGTATTAACTGGCCCAAAAGTCATACCTAAATCTGACGCTTTAAAGCAATGGAAGCCAGTGTAAGTATTGGGTCTCTCTCCTGAGTACCGAGTGAAACCACCAAAGATTAAATAATCGTCCTCAAAAACTGCATTAATTTGAGCGCCAAACTCCTCGTCGTTCTTTTTTGTGGTGATTGAAGATACAAACGAAACAGTATCCACACCATTATAAATTTTTAATATATCGTATCCATACCTTCCTGTCGATGACGGATCAGCTAAAAGATATGCATAATCATCATTTGCATGAATGATATGTGTCCTAGTATAAAAATGATTATTATGATGTACTACAGGAATAAACGTTTTAATCTCTCCTATCGAATCCAGCCATAATAAGTAATTTACATTTTGCTGAATATCAAAATTAGGATAACGATGGCTTAAAAATATAGTATTGTTTAAAGCTATAAATCTTTGATTCAAAAAAGTCTCTTTAGTGCCGGGTACAAGGTCTGTATAATCCTTCAATCGAAAATTATCTATCTTGAATGGGTCGGAAATATCCACCCACATCATTTTTGTTCCCAAATTATCCCATGAGTCAAACCTGTCCTTGTATGCCAAACTTACAAGGGTATTTTTATTCAATCTGCGAGTAAAGTTGGGTTGATCTATTGAAAAAGGCCCTAAATTTTCGAAATCAAATAGAAACCGTACATTATTTAAAAGGGTCATATTCCTATCATATACCTCCGTATTCACCCCATAATTATAACTTTCACTACTGCCTATTTGCTCACCCACTGAATAAGTATTTATAAACAAGGAATCATTTACATATACTAATCCATTGAAATAACGATTATAAAAGCTTGGTAAAACCCAGGAAGATTTGGTATATCTATCCAAAATACCTGTTTGTTTGTTTAAAGCTTTATAAGAACTAAATAATTCAACTTCTTCTTTTACTACTCCTACCATTTCAATCTTATCTCCATCAAAATATAAATTGTGATAAAAGTCATTATGTCCATCAATATACTGTGTGTTATGGTGAGACCATAAAAGATGTCCCGTATCCTTATCCAATTTATCCAAGACAAAGCCATAATCATATAAAGTCCGTCTTTCTTTACTAGATGCCATTAAATAAATATGATTTTCATGCCTATGAATGCTTATAGGTGATAAAGAATTGTATTTATTAAAATTGGGCTGCCCCACTAAAGGAATAAATGTAGTGTCCACCATAATACGTTGCCATATAGGCACCGCCTCATTAAATTCTATTTTAGTAGGATTTTGAGCCCTTAAGTACGGCGCTGATAAAACAATAACTAGAAATAAATATATGTTTTTCATTTTGATGTTTGATTTTATGTAAAAAATGAGAGTGTAAAAGATAAATTTACCCACACGATTCAATATATAGCTCAATATCAATTTATCTTAACCCACTTTCCGCTTCCTATTTCCTTACTTCCTTTGAACACTTTGTAGATATAGGTACCTACAATAAGACTTGATAGGTCAATTGTCGTCACCCCATCAGTCACATCGTGCTGTACATATACATTGCGACCTTGCATATCATAAATACGGATATCGGCATTTCCTGAGCTAACACTTATATCTAAGGTAAATGGCCCGGAAGATGGATTAGGGTAAGGTTTTGTGTGCATGACATTCTCTGTTTCATGAGAGGAAGTATAAAGTTGCATATCTATTTTTGTGGTGATATATGGACAATCTACATTAAAGGTATTCCTTTCAAAATAGCCTGCACTCATTGACATTAGCATTGTATCATCTTCCCAATATAATATTTCCCTGGGTGTCATCGCTTTGTCATCAATATAATTAACTCTATTTCTAATTGTGAGATTCCCAGCTGCATCCAAATGCAAAAACTCAATGGCTAAATTCATTGAAGGAATGGCTGCTATTAAAAATTCACCATGTACTTCCATAGGTTTTAGTACTGTAAAAGCATAAATCTGAGTGCCTATAACAATTTGTTTATTTTGTATCACATTACCATTCCAGTCAAAAATCAAATATTCATTAACAGATGAGGGTGAACGAATAACCTTTAGTGTAATATATTTATGATCAATATGCTCTAAATGAATAACTCTGAATGTGCCCTGTAGATGCTTTTGAATATTAAATTTCCTAAGTTCAGTTAAATTATTGGTATATATATTTAATGTGGCTTGATTGTCTATACTGTCACCTCTACCGTGGATCATGTTCAATCGGACTAAAGTATCACTACCTAGAAACAAATTTTTAAAATTAGACTCTATACCATATTTCAGCGTATCATAAGGAGATTCTGTACTTTTAGATATTTCAGAACTTTGTAGTGATATCCCATTTCTTTTATCGATGAGATCTAATGATAAACTCGTACGTGACTCAGATAGCGACCAATAAGTCGAATCATCTCTTGATTGAACGATGTTCCCCACAGTCGTACGTTTAGATATGTGTTGCACTCCAGAAGCTGTGGGATTGGGGTAATTATATGAGACCATCTGACCGTCTTCAAGACGGTATTTCCTTATAGATAATACACATTTGTCTATCTCGGAATAGGTAAAACCGAAAAAAAATGGACTTTTTTCTGGTACGCCTATCCTTCTATACGAACCGATCTCAAGATGCTCTTCATCATTCACGTGCATATAAGCTACTATTTCTTGTGCATCATTATTACGTAAATCAAAAGTCTGTTGCCATATCAATTCACCCGTTGTTATATCTATTTTTTCGACGAGAGCACCTTCCACATCATGATACTTTATGAAGGTAGGATAGGCATTATATAAATATCCTTTATGTGTGACAGAATGGTAATGTCTCCAAATATAAAAATGATCATGACCTTGTGACCAAAGACTGGTCGTATCATCAAATGTAGGATCAAATGATTGATGATACCAATCAAAAATAGGAACGTCTGTAGTCAACTGTGGGCACTTTAATTCTTGACTGATTATAGAAGAGGTGAAAATCAACATTAAGCTCACATTGAGGAGAAATATTTTAGTAAAATGTATCATAGAATTAAATTGTTAAAATATTAAAGTATTAATAATAAAAAATGAAGCATCCAAAATTCTGGTTAAAAATATTAAAAAAAATTATCAAATTTGACAATACCGAACAATAATCATTTTTATGTGCACATCTTATATTTTTTTAGACATTTGCGATGCTCCATTTTTTTAAAGAGATTTTAATTATTTACCACATCCATTATCAGAACACCGCGTCATAGGTTGCGAGTTTGCAAGACAACCCTCACCAAAAGAAGGACCGCAATCAGACAAACGCTCTACCCCACCATAAACTGCACTCACATTTCCCTGAATATTGATACAATATGATCTTATTTCAACACAGCATCCACCAACTGCACAAACAGCTCTATAAAAAACATTAAAGCCATCATTAGGTGAAGAACAAAGCATTGTACATATAGGTTTGAAAAATGAAGAATGCAAGTATCCGTTACCAGCACAAGAAGCATTGAGTGGGTTCCCAAGTGTATACTCACTCATTTCAAGATAGATAAAATCACTAGTAAGTCTATTTTCTAGTAAATTCCATTCGTTTTCAAATTGGGCCGGAGGTAAAGATATTAAATTGTTCCACCATGATTGGCATGGTTCAACCCCAATATTGATAGGTGATGAAATACTTACCAATTTAAAGACCAAATGACGTTCTCCATTCTTCCAGCACTCTTTAAACTTCATTTTTACATTAAAGACGCAACCATTAATATCGGTAATTTGGCGTGTATTATCTGAGTAGATGGCCGCACACCAATAACCGAAATCTTCAGGCTCACACCCATCAATAGGTTGTGTTGGCATTGTTCTTTGTTCCACAAACACTTTCTCTACGTCTTTTATCGATTTGTCTCCTGATTCTTTGACACATGAGGGCAGAAAAAAAGTACTAAAAATTAAAACATTTCCAAAAATAAATGCCACTACTAAATTAAATTTCTTCATGATTTTTAAAATTTTAAGATTAAATAAATTTTTAATTAAATTAAATAGAATATAAAAGGCTGTTCCATCACCTTCTAAATCCATCATGTATATTATACAATTATCAAAAAACTTATCTCCATTTTCCTACAATTTCAAAAAGATTGCTTACCTTTGCTCTCCGTTTTCTTCGGACGAGAGCTTGCTCCATTTTCCACAAAATGGGTTTCAGTAGGCTCTTTTTTATTTTGTTAAATTTTAGGATGTTAAAATAAACTGCTGCGAGAAATCTTCTCCTTGAAAAGACCCATTCTCCTTTTTTTAAATACTATTATTCGCTCATTATACTAAATTTAGAAGTTAGAAATTAGATATTATAAAACTGCTAGTGCTCTGACTAGCATAAATGACAACGACACTCTCAGTTAGAGACAAAAACTCATATACAGCTTACATGTACATAAAAGTACGGTCGGACAACACACTTTCCCAATAAATAATCACAAAATATAGCTCACCGCTCTCCTCTGCTATCTTCCCATTATTTCATAAATAGGAAATCACAAGCTTGAAATCACTCCAACGTTTTAATCACAAATTAATTAGGTTTTGATATCGGCTGTTACATTTTTCGTATATGCTTCGATACTTGTATAGTTGCAACAACTTCTATTTAAATGTAAAGATATTGTAATTATTTTATTTAACCAAACAATTTGTTAACTTTTTTATGGAAAAAACAAAAAAAACAAAAAACAACGTTATGGTATGTGATTAATAATCAATAAGTTATACAATTAGGTATCAAAATATTTTTTTCAGTATCATGAAAATGTACAATTAACTAACTGTTGGATGAATTGTTGGTATATGTATAATAATTTATCTATATGGCTTTATGTGGATTCTTTTTAAATACTAGGCTCACATCCAACATCTTGTGGGTGAGTTTATTTTTAATACAAATAGCCGCGGGTTTCACTCACGGCTATTTGTATTAAGTCCTTTCAGGACTTTTTTTAGAATAAGTTACCATTGGTGGCTAAATTATTGCACATTTAATAGATGATTTTAAAAAGAAAACTCGCTGTTCTCTTTTGTCTTTTCGCCCAACTACTATCAATCTATCTTTATGATCTTATGTCGTTCAATTTCATTATGATTTTTAAAAGACAATATGTATAGTCCTGATGGCAAATGACCAATATCTATACTCGTACCAGAACTGAATTTTGTTTCTATATGTAATCCATGCATCGTGTGGATTTGCACAATTTTGTCCTCCAATATTTCTGAAAAATAAATAATACCCTTTGTTGGATTTGGAAAAATACCAGATTTTTGATAACTGAAATTATTCGTATTTACCGTTAAACAATATTTTTCTATTTCTTCTAAATTACAATTTCTCCCATTATTGCGAAGTGTTAAAGAGGATGGATATCTTGCTAACATTTCACACAAAAAAGGTGTATTACAATTATTAAGTCTCGGATTGTTCTGTATTATTATTTCGAAATCTTCTTCATTTATAGGCAATGGTGTAGCATTGTCTAAAAACTTGATTGTAGATATAGAATCATTACTTGCTAAAAACATATATTCTGTTATCTCTTTTACTTCAGGCAAGACTTCATGTATTTTAAAAACACTTTTGTTATTTACAATTAAAAGACGTTTAATATCTTTAATATTTACAAAACCGTTTCCAAAATTATTGCCTCCTAAATCATAATTCAATGTAACATTATGAATATTTCTAAGATGTTCAAGTGAAGAAAAATCACTATTTCGGCACCATGAAAATCTTATTTCTTCAATAGAGTCAAGGTTCGTTAAATTTTTTATATTTTTTTCCCAAAATGGAAAAATGTTTAATACTTTCAGATTATGTGTTTGTATTTTTTGAGATAGTAAACTTAAGCAATCATCACTTGAATTACTTATACCTAGAAAAAAATTATT
>DAIPYV010000180.1:0-6765 GCA_036782555.1 Saprospiraceae bacterium | reverse complement strand
TAGATGAAATGGAAGCCTTTTTTAATAGAAATAAAAAGAAAGCTATCCGACTCAATGTGCTTTTTGATGACCCAGCTACAAAACAATATATACAAGATTATATCGACAGAAAAATCAATAAGATAATCATCATAGCGCTGGAAGAAAATGTACCTTTGAGCTATGATCTGGTGAGAAAAGAACATTTTTATAACTTTAAGATATTGACGCCCATACATAACATTACACCTTCATTAAAATTTACAAAAACGCAAACAGGAGTCAATTATACTATGCAACTTGCTATAGGTGACATTACATTTTTGCCTAAAGAAAGAAATATAATATTGCTCTCCAAAGAATTTGGTTGGTTAATTATTGATGGCCAATTGGCTCAACTACAATATATCAATACCAACAAAATTAAACCTTTTTTAACTAAAGAATCCATATATATACTTGAAAAAACAGTGCGTACTTACTTCCAAAAATTTGTCCTAGATGTTATGTCCGAAGTGGAAATAGTAGCTGAGGGTTTTGAAGTGGTGAAAAACAATGTGTGTACAGGGCAAAAAATTGTTTTTGTCTATGATTTTATTAAAGAAATATGGCTCGTAGATGTCATCTTTAGCTATACCAAAGAATGCTTTAAAATGAGTAGTCCTGCCAAAAGAAAAACATTTATCGACTTTAATGCTCAAGATCATCTGACAGTCTATGAAATCACACGCATGCATGATTATGAAACTAAAATTATAAATGAATTGGTCAAAATAGGCTTTACTAAACAGTATCAAAATTATCTACAGACTGGAGAAAACAAATATGATGCTTTACACTTAGTGTCTCAACATGAGGAAACCCTCAAAGTACTTTTTGATATAGAAAAACCCCAAATAGATGAGCGCAAAATAAGTCTATTTTCTTTGTCTATAGAAACTCAGTTTACCCAAAAATTAGATTGGTTTGACTTGCATGGTACAATACATATCGGAGCTGAGGAATATCCTTTTAGACGATTGATGCAGAATATCAAAAATGATGACCCATTTTTTAAGCTCAAGGATGGGACTTTTGCCATCATACCAGAAGAAATCATGCACAAATATGAAAGCACTGCAAAATTTTCAAAGGAGGTCAATGGTGTGTTTCGTTTGAGCAAGGTCCATCATACATTAATAGAAGTCCCAGCTCTGCCTATAGAGATAAAACCCAAAGATAACCCCGCTATCTTAGAAGCATTTTCACCCTCTCCACTTCTCAAAGCCACTTTGCGTCCCTACCAAGTAGAGGGTGTGCAATGGCTCATAAACCATCGTAAAAACGGATTGGGTGCTTGTTTGGCTGATGACATGGGATTGGGTAAAACCCTTCAAACTATTGCTGCCCTATTGGATGCTAGAGAGCATAAGGAAGTGTGTACATCCTCACATGGCATCATACAGTTGGACTTATTTGGAGAAATAGTGGCCACAGGTCGTAAATCTTTAGGCGCATTAATAATTTTGCCCGCTTCATTAGTCTATAATTGGTATTTTGAACTTAAAAAATATTGTCCTGCAATGCAAGTACTGAATTATACAGGTACTAAAAGACGAAAAGCTCAAAAGACATTACTCGAATTTGATTTTATACTTACCACCTATCATACTGTGATGACTGATGCAGATATACTCCGACCCTTAACTTTTTACTACATTGTATTGGACGAAAGTCACTATATCAAAAACAAAGATAGCAAATCCTTTAAGGTCATTAACAGTCTCAATGCCCATTATAAGATAAGTTTGACGGGTACACCAATAGAAAATTCATTAGCTGACTTGTGGTCACAAATGGAATTTATCAATCCTTCAATCTTGGGTGGCTTTGAATTTTTTAAAAAAAATTATCAAAACCCCATGGAAAAAGAACAAAATGATGAAGCACTACAAGAACTTAAAACACTTATACAACCTTATATACTACGACGTGTCAAGTCAGAAGTCGCCAAGGATCTTCCTGAGTTGATAGAGACTGTCCAATATGCCGAAATGTCAGATGAACAAGCTCGTACGTATGAAAAAGAAAAATCTGCCGTCAGGAACTACATATATGGATTGGATAAAAACGCTCAATCTTATAAAATTCATGTATTTACTGCATTAATGCGTTTGAGACAAATCGCCAATCATCCTTATCTAGTTAATTCTGATTTCATACACGAATCAGGAAAATTTGAAGCCATTAAATCTGAGATAAAAACAATCATACGTAGTGGACAAAAAGTATTAATTTTTTCTTCATTTAAGAGCTTTTTGACATTACTATCAGAGTGGCTGCAACAAAATAACATTCAATATGGATATATTTCTGGCTCCAAAACAATAGAAGAGCGTCAAAGTGCTGTTGAAAGTTTTCAAAATGGCAGTCAAACTCAAGTCCTTTTGATTACATTAAAAGCGGGAGGAACAGGACTTAACATAACATCTGCTGATTACGTTTTGATATTGGAGCCTTGGTGGAATCCATTTGCCGAGATGCAAGCTGTTGCAAGAGCACATCGTATAGGCAGAACGCATAATGTCGTCGTCAAAAGATTTATTAGTCTTAAATCAATAGATGAAAAAATTGCCCTACTTCAATCACAGAAAAAATCTATGGCAGAAAATATTTTGGATGTGGAATTTGCGCCTACATTAACTGATAAGGATATAGAAGTATTGTTAGAATAAAGAAGTCTACAAAAAGTTATTTTGAAGGAAAAAGAGTATTCCTATTTAATAGCAACATTCAAAACTTGCATTTGTGAGCTGTATCTTCATAATAAAAAAATGAATACCATAAAAACTGAATAAAAAGGTCAATTTTTCATCCAGAAAACTAAAAAGGTAATTAATAATTTTTCTCACAATTGAAATAGAACTTAAATCTATAAAACATAATAATATTCTGTTTATTGATTAAATAAAATATAATATTTTTTTTAGAGCGATATTTTATCTATTAAATAAAATTTAATTTTGTTAAATTTGAGTTAATTACTTGTTTGCTATGATTAAAAAGCTGTACCTTTGTGGCATCATTATAAGAATAAGATTAATAGAAAGCTATTTCGAGTTCATGCTGCATAATGATTTAAAAAGGTGATTTGTTAGTTAATAAGTAAGAAGGTATCGGGCCACCGATACCTTTTTTTATTTTAATGAATGTCCTAATTAACCCTGTAAAGTATAATTTAGGTTTAAATTTAATACATAAACTAAAAATTCATTATATAATTATATAGTAAATATGCTATCAATCCATGCCTTATTTCGTACCTTTGTATATAATTTAAATTATGTGTAGCAGACTATTATACTTCTTTTTATTTCTTTTTGTGATGGCATGTCACCCCCCACTAAAACTCAATGAAGACCAGCTCATCGGAGCTAGAAGCTCAGCCAAAGCCCTAAAATCACAATCCCTAGTGGTAAGAATCCCTACTCAGGGTAGAAAGATAAATGCCCTTAGAGAAACACTTAATAATCCAAAAATTGACGATAAAAGTAAAATAAAATATTCCACAATGCTTGAAGAAGCTATTAATTCAGATAAAGAGTATTTGTCACTACTAGCTGATATATTTAAAGCCCGTTATGATATTACACCAGTCTTTTTTGTCCCAGACTCGTCTTATAGAGCCTTCAAGTCAGGATCTAAAGATGTCTTTATTGATGAAAACGGGGTTCTTATATCTAATCAAAAGATTATTGATGATTATTTATTGCTATTGACTGATGAAAGTCCGTATAAATTTAAATTATACAATAAAGAAGGTAAAAGACTTTCCAAACCTATGCCTCATAAGCGAGATGCCTTTTTGCCTTTTTTAAAAGTTTGGTTAGACAAGGAAAATTATATGGCCGATCAGATTATATTTTTTAATGATAGACTAACTGAAATTTTAAGATTTAATGACTAAAAGATAAAATTAAATCTTGCGACTTCAGTATACAATCAAAATTCATGTACGATTTGAAGTGTTAGTCAGGAGAAAACCCATTTTTTAACTATAATTATGTTTTTGCAATGAGATATTTAATGTTAATTTTTTTTGTATTTTTACTTATACAATGCAAAAATAATGAAAAAAATGAATCTATATCTCAAAATGCCACCCCGTCAATGATTGAGAAAAGTAGCGAAAGTAGTTCAAAAGAAGATGATAATGTAAATGAAATAGAAAGCCTTGAAGAGCAAAAAAGTGAAGTTCCATCTAAAAACATGAAGAATACGAAATCTGAAGAATGGGTAGAGTTAAGTGAAAAAGATGGCTTTTTAATGGATATAAAATACGCCACAAATGACAACTTTACTAAAAAAGTCATATACGATTGTGAAGCGTGTTTTTTGAGACCAGAAGTCGCTCAAGCCTTAATAGATGCCCAAGAAGAAATCAAAGAAAAATATGGGTATGGTATAAAATTGTTAGATTGTTACAGGCCGAGACCATATCAACAAAGGCTCTGGGATATCATGCCTGACAAAAACTATGTAGCCCCTCCAGCTCAAGGATCTATGCATAGCCGAGGAACAGCCATTGACTTGACGCTTGTCGATAGTGATGGCCAAGAACTAGATATGGGGACACCCTTTGATTATTTTGGAGAAGAGGCACATCAAGACTACAAAGGTCATTCTGACGCTGTAAACAGACATCGATACATACTTCGCTCCACTATGAAAAAATATAGATTAGAGCAAATACGCACTGAGTGGTGGCACTATAGCTTTAGGGCTAAGTCCTACCCACTAGAAGATTGGGTTTGGCCTTGCGACAATTGATCATAACCATGATTTATAAATCAAATAGAAAACCCTTTTTCTTTTCTTCTTCATAAGCCATCTCATCAAACGAGTATAACTTGGCTGGACGATGTGAAACTTCTTGTTGTGTTTTACCCAAATCCTTTAAAAAGCCGTAATTTTTAAGTTTTCTCCTGAAATTTCTCTTATCAAGCTGAACGTCTAAAACCACTTCATAGAGTGTTTGAAGTTCATGCAAAGAAAACTTTCTGGGTAAAAGATTAAAACCAATTGGCTGCCTTCGTATCTCCTTACGAAGTTTTTTCAAGCATTGATTCATAATATCTAAGTGATCAAAAGCCAAAGATCTTACTTCAGCAACATCTACCCATTGAATAAAATCGTCTTGACTTAAATGAGCCCGATGTTTGTCATCTATCTTTATCAATGAATAATAAGCCACTGTAATCACTCTAGCCAATGGATGTCTATCAAGTTGACTAAAAACACGCACTTGATCCATAAAAACATCATCAAAACCTGTTTTGCTTTGTAAGACCCTAAGAGCGGCATCATCAGTCGTTTCATCAGGATGTACTATATCTCCAAGAAGAGATAACTCATTTTCATAAGGAGGCATGTCACATCTAGATAATAATACTTTCAAACTATTATCATCATATCCGAAAATAACACAATCTACTGATACAGCTGTGCTAAATTGGTCGGTAATTTGCGTCAACCAAGTATTAATATTTTGATTAGAATTTTGAATCATTTATCCGTTTTGTAGTGCAAAAATAAAAAAAATTATAATTTTGTTATTGTTTAACGTTAACATTATGCAAATCTGTATTTGGTCTATAGGTAAAACTCAAGAAAAATATTTAAAGGAGGGTATAAACCTATACCTCAAAAGGCTAACGCACTATACTAAAATACAATATGAGGAATGGAAAGATGTGAAGCCTGGCATTAACTCAGAGGAGACTACAAAACGAGAGGCAGAAATGATCTTGTCTAAATTAAAGAATAATGATGTACTAATCTTACTAGATGAGAAAGGTAAAGAACTAAGAAGTACAGAATTAGCTCATTTTTTAGAAAAATTTCAAGTTCAATCTAGTAAAAATATAGTCTTACTAATAGGGGGCGCATACGGTCATCACATGATGATTAGAGAGAGGGCTCAATACATCATCTCTTTATCAAAAATGACTTTTTCGCATCAGATGGTACGCTTATTTTTAGTGGAACAAATTTATCGTGCTTTCACCATTTTAAAGAATGAAAAGTATCACAACGAGTGATTTTAAAACACAGTATCGACTTCAAATCTTATCTCTTTCTTCCTTTATTCCTGTTAGCTATTCGATTATTGGCATTGTTAGGTTTATTGTTGTTTTTTCTCTTCTTCTCAGGCTTAAATGAATTGGTATTAGTGGGCTGATTACTTCTAGTAACCACTTGTATAGTATGGTCATCGTCAACAAATAGTCGATTTTTTGAAAGTACCACTAAATCAGAAATGATTAACTCATCACTTACGAAATGTTCTTGATTCCAAGTACGGAACGACAATTTCATATAAGATAAGATAGTTTCAACATAACCTTTTTTTACAGGTCCGTCTTCCATTTGGAGAGCTTTTTCTATCATTACTCTTATATTGTGTCCGTAATGCCTCCAGTTAAATTCATGCTGAGGATACTTTACTCTTTGTGGCTTTTGAACTATATCAGCTTGTGTTGGCTTTTCTCCATAAGGATAATCTACATCCAAATCAAAATCAGCCATTCTAAATACATGCCTCCATAACTTTTGTTTGTATTCTAAAAAGTTTTTAGTCTGTGGGTTAAGATGATTGATAAGCTCTACAATTTCTTCGATGATACGTTGTCTTTCTTCTTTATTTTCGACGGTCTTAGCATATCTCACTAGCTTTTGGACACTTCGTCCATACTCTGAAAACTCTAGTTTATCCCTTGTAGAATTATATTCTAAGCTTAACAATTT
>DAIPYV010000179.1:0-6791 GCA_036782555.1 Saprospiraceae bacterium | reverse complement strand
TTAAACTGCTTCAAATTCAAACACTTGGTTCACTTTAGATTTATCACCATAACTTGTGCCGCTTTAGCGGTAGGGTTGACTATGCTGAGAAGGCTAAAGTGTTGATCTTCTTCCATTTTAAAGCCTCACTACGAAACTCATTTTAGATTTTTAGGTACTATAATTATTTATACAATCGAGATACAACGTATAAGCCAATCAATCCAAAAACTTCCATTGAGTCTTGTATTCTTTGGGTATGTCCTGATCTAAAAGTTTGAACCTAAGAAATTCAATAGGCATATTGTTCTGTCGGATAAAAGTATCATTAAAATCTTTGTGAGTCAGTATCCCTGATTCAACGCATTCACGTTTTAGGGCTGATACTTGTAAACCACCTATCATGTAGGCCAATTGGTAAAGTGGCCCATATCTGCCCGTAAAGGCGCGTCTCACCTCAGCCTCGGCATTAAATCTTTCGTGACCTACTTTATCGACTAAAAAATCAATACACTGCTGAGGACTCATTTGGCCCAAATGATACCGAAGTGAGTAAATAATTCTAGCCGCTCTGTGCATACGCCAAAAAAGCATTCCTATCTTATCTTCATCATTGCGTGGAAAACCCATCTCATACAAGGTAAACTCCCAATAAATAGGCCACCCTTCCACCCAAAAAGACGTTCCAAAACCATTGCGGTGGGTGTAGTATCTATCATTCATATACCATTGAAGGTGGTGGCCGGGGATCAATTCATGATGGACTACAGCTCGTCCAAAATGCGGATTATTACCTCTCAGGCTCATCATTTTCTCTGTATGTGACATTTCTGATGTTGGATATGCTATATAAATAGACTCACCACCCAAAAAGAAAGCATTTAATTTTTGAGATTCGGCACTAAGCATATTCATACGCCATGTTTCTTTGGCAGTCAAAGGTATTGTGATGAGATTGTTTGTTTCTAAATAATCCATTGCCTCTATGGCCATTTTA
Organism: Saprospiraceae bacterium; assembly: GCA_036782555.1. Taxonomy (GTDB): domain Bacteria; phylum Bacteroidota; class Bacteroidia; order Chitinophagales; family Saprospiraceae; genus OLB9. The sequence continues at coordinate 5,815 of DAIPYV010000179.1, read as the reverse complement.
CCCACTTCTTCTGGCCATGTTCCCGGTGCCATATATTTATCTTTGACATACTCCAAGGCTTTTTTCCAGTCCTGACCGTATCCTAAATTTGTGGATGCCTTAATCATTTCTTGCTCGCACCATGCATATTGTTTATTGGCTTCAGCTATTAACTCTTCTGCTGCGTAAGGAATGTATTCATAAACCAATTCTTTTTCCAGCATAGCTTTTCCGATAGGCCGCCCTACTATTCCACTACCATCATCCGAGTCCATAGCCATATCAAAATGGCTTCTCAATGTCTCCTCATAGGACTTGAGGGCCATTATCAAACGGTCACAAGGTTTCTTAACCCACCACGTAAATTCCGGGTCGTAATCGTCATAAAACTTGTAGGATTTTTCAGTATTTTCACGTAATGATTTGACAATTTCACTTGCCAAAGAGGCCTTTTGCCATGAGTCAAATTTTTTGCTATTTTTTAAATTATCAATTAAATTCTTTACAATAATTGCAGCACTATCCATAATCTGGCCTATATCCTTGGCATTGGGTCGAATGGCCCTTCTCCTTGCTATATTAAAGGCGTAAATCTCGTTAGCAAATGCGACAACATGTTTTACATCCTTATATTCAAGATAAGATTGTTTGTGAAAATATTGGTTTTTTAGTAGATGATTATTAAATATGTGGTAGTCAATTTTTCCATCTTGAGATAGTGATTCATACGTCACACGCTCCATATAACTTAACCAATCCGAATACAAGCGATCTATTCTCTCATAATATTCATCACTTTGATGATTTTCTATTAATCTATTTATAGCACTCTTATCAGCTTTATAGCTGTTCATAGCGTTGACAATATCTGTTGCAACGGCTGAGTAGCTTAAGAATAAAATGCTGAATATTGAAAAAAATTGTGGCATATTATTAAAACTTTTGAACCAATAATGGGCATACATTCAAAACCCTAAATCAGTCCAGAAATCTGCCACTTACTCAATAAAAAAGCACTTAAAAATAAAATCTTCAAGTGCTTTTGGTGAATTGTTAAGTTGATTTTTACTTCTTTATGAATTTCAAAGCATGTGTTTCGTTGCTATTTGAAGTTAGTTTCATAATATAAACACCAGAGTTCCATCCAGAAACATCTATAGAATTTTGGTTAAAGAAATCTAATTTATAAATAGTATTACCCATAAGATTAAAAACTTCGATAGATTTAATATTTTGGCCCTCCACATTGATAAAGTCTTGGGAAGGGTTTGGATAAAGTCTCACATCAGTGAAAACATCATCTTTTGAAGAGGATATACAAAAATTGGTATCATCGACGGCATCATTGATGTTAATGGTCATACATAAAACCTCGTTTTGGAAAGTCTCATCTGTAAATAATTGTAATCCTAATACAGTGGATCCATTACAATTATTATCTTTTACACCCAATTCAAATACAAATTCTCCAGGTCTAATTTCATTTTCAAATGCTGACGAGTCAACATTATCTGCATAACACAGATTAATATCGCAGAAATTAGTATCCCAACAATCCACCCAAGATCTACCATTTTTGGTGAGAATCCAATGAAGATAAACTATTGTATCGGAAGTATTATTAAATCTTATTTGAAATTTATGTTCTTTATCAGAAGGTATTAGCTCCACATTAAGTAAATGTGTTTGTGTGGTAATTTGTGCATTAAGGCCAAAACTCAATAAAAATAAAAAAATGTAAAAATATTTGGTCATATTGGAAAATTATTAAGAATGTAAAAAACTCAAATTAAGCTCCCGAAAAATTCTTTTGCAATTTTATGGCTTTAATCACTTTATTATTATCATCTGTGATCTTTACGATGTACATACCTGTCTTTAAATCCGACACATTATAGTGCGTGTTAGGATAGTAAGTGAAAGACTTTACCTCTCTGCCAAACATAGTAAAAATAGAGACTTTCCTTGCAGCATCATTGTCTGAAACTTGAAAATATTCAACTGTAGGGTTAGGAAATACCTTTAAAACATCTGAGCTAACAGAAGCTGGATGGGTACCGCTTGTGCTCATAAAACTCTGTGCAGATACCAGAGAAGCAGTCGAAATAAAAAAGATAAAAAGTAATAATCTTACCATGTTAATGAATATTTAGGGCAAATATAAAACAATTATTATATTCGTAGGTATAAATATTTGTTAAAATTTTAAAATTAAGTGGAAATACATCATTATTTGAACAAAATGAATATTTTTATCATAATTTTGCGCTAATTAAACATTAAAATTATTTCTTATATGAATTATACAATTAGAGATTGGAAAACAAAAAATGGCGCAAAATTTTATAAAATTGAATTAATCGGAACTTACGGTCAAAGTGTAGAAATATTGAATTTTGGAGGAATCGTCCATGCTTGGAATTGCTTGGACAAGCATGGAAATCTAACAGACATTTTGTTGGGTTGTCAATATCTTGATGATTATCATGAAGGGCATCCTTATTTTGGAGCTATCATAGGCAGGTATGCAAACAGAATAAAACATGGTCGATTTACCGTACATGATATAGAGTATCATCTCAACACTAATCTTCCACCTCATCATTTACATGGTGGATTATCGGGATTCGATAAAAAAACATATGACTTTACTGTGGATAAAAATAAGCATTCAATCATTTTGACACTTTCTGCCGTGAGTCCACACATGGAAGAAGGGTACCCAGGAGAATTAACCTTTAAGATTAAATACATTTATGATGACAAAAATAGATTGACCATAGATTATGAAGCTCAAACTACCCTACCTACACATGTCAATCTGACCAACCATTGTTACTTCAATTTAGGTGGGCAAAAACACAAAAATGTATTAGATCACGATGTAAAAATGCATTCCTCTAAAATAACCCAAGTGGACGAAACACTTATACCCACTGGTCATATTATCACTGTAGAGGGTACACCCTTAGATTTGATACAATATAAAAATATAGGCAAAGCTGTAAAACAAAAACACCCAATAATGCAAAATACTAAGGGTTTCGACCACAATTATGTGCTTGATTCATCCGGAAAACTACAACTAGCAGCTGAGGTATTTCATGTGATTTCGGGGAGAAGGCTTCGAGTATGTACCAACCAACCCGGTATCCAGTTGTATACTGGAAATTGGCTCGGTGGCATCCAAGGAAAAATAGGTATTTATGAGGATTATGCTGGATTTTGCCTCGAAACTCAACACTTTCCTGACACACCGAACAGACCCGAATTTCCCTCTACCCTACTCCAACCATCTGAAACATACCAAACAAGAACCGTCTATGAAATAGATATATATAGTGTTGATTAATTGTCCAATACCTTGACACCTGAAGCCATAAATTTGACCTGCACTTCAGGCTCTGTAATGGCATCTATCTCTTCTTGTGATAGGCCCTCATCTTCGGCGTAGTGCTTCAAATCCTCAACCGATGTCTTCTCTCGATAAGCGTATCCTTGTACGGCAACACTTTTTCCAGCGAAGTCTTTAGGCATAAAAAAGGCATAGTCTTTAAACTGAACAAACAGCTCTTGGTCAACTGATTGGCCATCAGATGGTACTATGTCCATCCAACAACCTTTTGTCTGGCAGACAGCTTCTACCTTGCCATAGACTTTGGCATATATAGAGTCCTGATCACCCATCTGAGCCAATAAAGAGGCATAAGATATCATCCCTACTGTGTCAAAGTCCTCACCATAAAAGGAGACCGGCGCATTAGGGCTTTCCGTAGATGAGTTTTTGCACGAAAAGAAGGACACACTCATCAACATAACAAAAAAGAGGCCGTAATTCTGCAAGTTAATACTATTCATTATTATAAATTTCAATATGGAAAAATATATCTTGTGAAGATATCATTAATGGTGATATCAAGATAATCATCACCAAATTTAATAATGTTAAATTTAATAATAAGTTTAAAAAATGGTATTTTTTTTACTTCTTTAGACGGATATGTACGATATCTGGCTACATACGTGTAAAAGGAATTGGGATGGAGTATTTAGGCCGGAGGCCTAGTGATACCGTATCGAAGCGAGGACGCTTCGACAATCTGCAATGAGATAAAATATCGAAGCGAGTACGCTGCGACAATCTGCCGAGATGCTATATCGCAGGGAGGATTTATTTAATATCTAACTGAGGTTAGTGCTGGTGGTGTTTTAACTGATGACTACACGATGCTTCACAGTACAAATTTACGTAAAATTCATTATAAATGCTACTTTTTTTTTTATAGCCCTATCATCCAAAGCCTCATTAACATCTGATCAATATACTAAAATTTGACTATTTTGCTATAATATAATAATTGATTAAATTGATTCTTAATTGAGATAATATATAAACCTGAATTTAAATCACTGATATCCAATTCAGAATTAGTGTCTGTTCTAAATGTTTTTAATACAACTCCGTCAATCGAATACAAGTTTATGACTATTTTACTCATTACACCTTCCAGTTTTAAATTACCTACGGTAGGATTTGGATATATTTTAAATAAATCATTTGTTTTCGATTCATCAATGCTAGAAGATAGGCAGTCTTTGTTTAATGAGTTGTAATTTAAAACGCTGCTTTTATAACATCTAAAATAGCCTTCTCGATCTATCGTAAGATAGGGACCAAACGAACCAAAAAAACCATGTTGTATTGAACCTATATTTTGTGCAATATTAAAAAAACCATGCTCATATTCTGTATTTTCAAAAAGTGATTGAAAGCTATAATTTTTTAACATAATTCCCTCAGATGAAAAAACTGTATCTATCTTGTCAACAACAATTTGAAAAGATGGTAATTCAGGTCTTGTAAAACCATTGTTAAAGGTTATGTCATAATAATAGGCCAAAGATGGAACTTTATAAGTAACAGTATCTCCAATTTTAGCACTAAAATCATAATATAAATGAGATTCTCCTTTTTCTAAGAATATCATTTTATTATTAACGATTGCGATAGGTATTTTACTTTCTTCTATCACTCCTTGACCTTTGTCAATACCAATAATTTTAAAGACTTGATCATTAAAAATTGTATCATGCAATGCTTTTACCTTCCAAATTTTTTCCTGAAATGTACTAGATGCAGGTGTATAATACCATTCGGCATCATCAGGAATGCCTGAAACATTACTTACCATTTCCATCTTGCAGTCAGGATCATTCGTGCTTGTGAATCGCTTTTCTCCTCTATCATAATAGCAAGTCAGCACTGTCTTTGTCCCATGCACCCAATCTTTATAATACAGTATTCCATTGGTCGAGCCGATGCCTACTATCCAGTTATAATTGCCTTTGATTTGGGCGTATGTGACAGATGGATAAATACCTATGAAAATAGTGGAAAAGAAAAAGAAGAATAGGTGTAATGAAAGGAATTGAATGATTGAGTATTTAGGCCGGAGGCCTATCGATACCTTATCGAAGCGAGGACGCTTCGACAATCTATTCTTATGAGGCAAGAAATGTGCTTCCCTATCGCAGCTTTTGACCTGCGTTAAAAGAGTATTTGTTACATTTCTTATTCTGCTATGACATATCATCTAATTAAGATTGTTTTTTGATATATAGAGTATATAGAAACATAACAACCTCCCTTTTTGTTACTTATCTCCTCACCAACTCATGGTTATAAAAAAGTTGTTTCATGGTATCGGTAATTATACTATTAAACTCGACTTTAATAAAATAAATACCCCTTCGTTTTTGTATATATCACCGCAAACATAAAACAAAACTATGAAAACAACAAATTTTAAATCATACTTTAACATATTGATTTTAA
>DAIPYV010000178.1:0-6826 GCA_036782555.1 Saprospiraceae bacterium | reverse complement strand
ATTTCACAACCAAATAAAATATCATGAATAGTAAAAATGGAAATAAACGCTAAAACAAACAACTCCGAAACTTTAATTTCTAATGGACATTTTGGGTTAAAATGTTACTTTTATCACACATGCATGTAACCCACGTCACTTTATGTCAAGTGGAATGGTTGTACCTTTGCAGCGTCAATTGAAAGTAAAATTGACTATAACAAATTAAATAATACCATTTATTCATCATTTTAAAATTTTTATACAAATGAAACTAGAGCAAATTTATACAGGTTGTTTGGCACAGGGTGCTTACTACATTGAAAGCAATGGCGAGGCCGTAGTGATAGACCCCTTAAGAGAAGTGCAGCCTTACTTAGATAAAGCAGCGGCTGACAATGCTAAAATAAAATATGTTTTAGAGACACATTTTCATGCAGATTTTGTATCAGGTCATATAGACTTAGCTAAAAAGACAGGAGCCACTATAGTATTTGGACCTACTGGAGCAAAAATGGGATTTGATGCACATGTAGCTGAAGACGGAGAAATACTCAACGTTGGAAACATAAAAATTAAAGTCATACATACTCCAGGTCATACCATGGAAAGTACATGTTTTATGCTGATAGACGAAAACGGTAATGAAACAGCTTTATTTACTGGAGATACTCTATTTATAGGTGATGTAGGTAGACCTGACTTGGCGCAGCACGTTATTTCAGAATTGACTGAAGAAAAATTGGCTGCGCACCTTTATGACTCATTGAGAAATAAAATTATGCCTTTGGCTGATGACATCATCGTTTATCCAGCCCATGGAGCTGGTAGTGCATGTGGTAAAAAAATGTCAAAAGAGACTTCTGATACATTAGGCAATCAAAAAGCAACCAACTATGCGTTGAGACCAGATATGACTAAAGAAGAATTCATAGGTGAGGTACTTCACGGATTAATGCCACCTCCAGGTTATTTTCCTAAAAATGTAGTGATGAATATCCAAGGATATGATAGTATTGACGATGTATTAGAAAGAGGAAGTAAAGCATTATCACCAAAAGAATTTGAACTAGTAGCTAACGAAACACATGCATTGATATTGGACACTAGAGCGGCCAAAACATTTTCAGAAGGATTTGTACCTAATTCAATCAATATAGGCATCGATGGTAGTTTTGCAGTATGGGTAGGTACCTTAATACCAGATATCAAACAAGAAATACTTGTCGTAGCTGATCCAGGTAGAGAAGAAGAAGTGGTGACAAGATTAGCACGTGTAGGATATGATTTCACTATAGGCTACTTGAACGGCGGTATAGAAGCATGGAAAGCTGATGGTGGCGAATTGGATCATATTCCGAATATCTCAGCTGATGAATTTGCAAAGATTAAGAATGAAAATCCTGATATCAATATCCTCGACGTCAGAAAAGAAAGCGAATACTTATCAGAACACGTCGTCGGAGCTGAAAATGCACCTTTAGACTATATCAATGAAACAATGAAAATAGTCAACCCAGAGAAAACATATTATGCGCATTGTGCTGGTGGCTATAGATCTATGAGCTTCGCATCTATTTTAAAATCAAGAGGATATGAGAATATCATCAACGTAGATGGTGGATTTGACGAAATCAAAAAGAGTGAGAAATTTGAAATCACAGACTACGTTTGTCCAAGTACTATGTTATAATCTCAATCTGAAAAACAACTTAAATTGACGTCGTTCGGCAGATCAATCTCTGCCGGACGACTTTTAAAAGCTAAAAAACCGGTGAACATTCGCATCTCTGTCATTTCATAATGATACATAAAAATAAATTCATAAAATTAATCTAAAAAAAAATGGAAAATTCAAACACAACACAAATAGTAGCTATGCCTAGGATAGGTGACCCTGCACCGTCATTTAAAGCCATAACAACTCAAGGTGACATAGACTTTCCCGCAGATTATAAGGGTAAATGGGCGATATTGTTTTCACATCCCGCCGACTTTACGCCCGTTTGTACAAGCGAATTTATGACATTCGCTAACATGGCTGAAGAGTTTAAGGCTTTAAATTGTGAATTAGTAGGCTTGTCTGTAGATGGACTTTACAGCCATATAGCTTGGTTAAGGACTATCAAAGAAAAAATTGAGTTCAACGGCATGAAAAACGTAGAAGTCAAATTTCCATTAATAGAAGACATTACTATGGAGGTAGCTCAAAAATATGGAATGATAATGCCGGGTGAAAGTAACACAAAAGCTGTGAGAGCGGTTTTTTATGTAGATCCTGAGGGTATTATTAGAGCTATCGTGTACTATCCACTGTCTATAGGTAGAAATTTTGATGAACTCAAAAGAGCATTAATAGCCATGCAAACAACTGATAAACATGGGATAGCTACGCCTGCTGACTGGAGACCTGGTGACGATGTTATTGTCCCCCCAGCTGGCTCATGCGGCACAGCCAAAGAAAGAATGGAATCTGATGAAGTCAATTGTCATGATTGGTTTTTCTGCACCAAAAAGCTTCCTTTGGATAAAATTTGGGAGTGTTCGTTATAGATTTTAAATAGTTTAAAGAATTGTTGTTTTGATTTGAGCCCGTTAGATTTTATCTTTCGGGCTTTTTGTTTTCTAATTACATATATACGATTATTATAATTTTCTGTTAAAAGCTTTTTTTTTAGCCTATTTTTGTACCTTTTCTATTAATTTTGCGTTCGTAAGTAAAATATAAATTCATGCGATTATTTAACATTTTCATTTTGATTTTAGCTTTAGGTGGACTTAAGGCTCAAAATACTGCAACTCCATCATTTAAAGTTGCTCAACCCAAGTCAGAAGTATATAAAGCCGAAAACCCTGGTTGGTTAGTTAATGTTGATGAGGCTTATGCCTTGTCTAAAAAAACAGGAAAGCCCATTATGGCCAATTTTACAGGTAGTGATTGGTGTGGATGGTGTAAAAAGTTAACAGCTGATGTTTTTGTAACAGAAACTTTCAAAACATGGGCTGAAAAAAATGTTATCCTTCTTGAATTGGATTTTCCAAGAAGAAAGACCATTCCTGAAGAAATACGCGCTCAAAACGCAGCTTTGGGCAATGCTATGAAAGTAACAGGTTATCCTACCGTATGGGTTTTTAATCTTAACAAAGACGAAACTACTAATCAATACAGTATTGAAGCACTTGGCAAAACTGGCTATCAGAAAGAACCAGAATCCTTTATACAAAGTGTAGCGCAAATGATGGGTAAACCATAAATTAAAAAAGGAAAGTTCTTCAATGAACTTTCCTTTTTTTAACTAATTAAAACTACGCACTTATATTCTTGAAATCAACCTCATTAAAATCTCTTTTTATGAAAATCGTTAAATATATTTTCAAGATATTTTTGTTCATTTTTGTTGGACTGTTTTTAGCAGCACTTATAGTACCACGAGTGTTCAAGGACGACATCATCTCCTATGTAAGAAACGATATCAACGAAAACCTACAGGCCACATTAGACTTTAAAGATATTGATATCTCTCTCATCAAATCTTTTCCTGACTTGCGAATAGAAATCTCTGATTTGAGCATCATTGGTCAAGACCCATTTGAAGGCATCACTCTGTACAGGGCTGATGTTACAAAAGTGGATGTGAGCCTCTTATCTTTAATTAGAAAAGAAAAAACACCCACCATAAATAGTCTCATATTAGAACGCCCCATCATCAACGTCTTTATCATCAATGATACATTGACCAATTATATGATATTTGATACTGAGGACACTTCTGAATCTGCGCCTTTCCAATTAGCATTAAATAAGTATGAAATTAAAAATGGTATTGTTTATTACCAAGACAATACCTTGAGTCTAAAAATGCAATTAGACAATCTCAACCATACTGGAAGAGGTGACTTTACACAAGATATATTTGACTTAAAAACTAAGTCCACAGCTGAAAAAATGACAGTTACCTACGATGGAATGACCTACCTTAAAAACGTAAATACTATTTTTAATGCTGATATACATATGGATTTCCCCAATAGTAAATATACTTTAAAAGATAATTACCTTAAATTAAATGCCTTGGAAGTGACTGGGGATGGATTTGTCCAATTGAATGGAGACGACATTTTAATGGATGCACATTTAAAGTCAAAATCACAAGATTTTAAGTCTATTGTTTCTCTGATACCTCAAGTGTACACCAAAGACTTTGACAGCCTTAAATCCAGCGGTATGGCATCTGTTGATGCTATTATCAAAGGTATTTACAACGGAAATAGTGGAAGTTTACCAGGTTTTGACGTTAAAATAAAAATAGATAATGGTTATTTGAAATACCCTGCCTTACCAGATGACATTAAAAATGTCTTTGCTGATATTCGCATCAAAGCATCACGACCTGACTATAAAGATATGTATATCAATATACCCCAATTTAATATGTTACTTGGTAAAGAATCTATTAGTGGGAAATTATTGGCAGAGAATCTTACTGGAAATCAAAGTTTAGATGGCTATCTTAAAGCCAATATTAATCTCAACAATTTAAGGTCTGTTATTCCCATGGATGGGATAGAAAAATTAACAGGTATCATCAACAGTGATTTAACTTTTAAGGCTAAAATGAATGATATTGATAATGAAAACTATGATGCCATTCAATTTAGTGGGCAAGCCAAAGGACAAAATATTATTTACCAATCTAAAGGTCAACCCTCCATCAATATCAACAATGTATATGCAGAAGCAAGTCCTTCTAAACTGACTGTAATTGGGGACAATATGATTTTCGGCAAAAGCGACTTATCACTAAAATCACTTATCAAAAATCCATTGGCCTTCGTATCGTCTCAAAAAGATATGGATATAGACATTCAAGGATTTTCTAAATTTTTTGACCTCAATGAGTGGCAATCCAACAATGCCCCTTCTACACAAGCTAATGCAGTACCTATGGTTTTTGACGCTCAGACCATAAGTGTATTGGACGCCTCCAAAATCAAAATCAATTGGAAGTCAGATAAAATACTGTGGGACAATTATGAGATAAATAATCTCATCCTTTTAGGAAGAGCCACTAAAAATGCTATACAAATTGATGATTTCTCTACATCGATATTAGGAAACGATATGGCGATCAATGGTATAGTGAATAATGCTTTTGATTATTTGTTGAATGCTGGTCAACTTAATGGCAACATTAACCTAAAGTCAAAAAACATGAATCTGAATAAATTCATGAATGAAGTACCTGAAGATGCCAATGCTAACACGCCCCTACAGATTATACCCGTGCCCGAAAACTTGAACTTAGTGATAGCGTCACAGATAGATAAATTGACCTACACCAATATGAATATGTCCAACTTTAATGGAACTCTTCGCATAAAAGATCAAAGTATCACAATAGAAGATATGGTCACTCAAACTTTGGGTGGCCAAATAAAAATGCAAGGTCTGTACAGTACCGCATCTTCGGGAGCGCCAGACTTTTCTATAAAATTGGATTTAAGTCAAATGAAATTTTTAGATGCATTCAATACTTTTGATGTCTTCAAAGCTGCTGCTCCTATATCACAATTTATCCAAGGAACATTTAACACTACCTTCGTCATGGACGGGCAGTTAGGAAATGAAATGATGCCCATTCTATCTAGTCTGGATGCTTCTGGATTCCTCGAAACTATACATGGCACTATCAAAGGATTTGACCCCCTTCAGAAAATGTCCAACCTTTTAGGCGTGAAGGAGCTGAACAGCTTTGACTTATCTTCTACACGCAACTGGTTTGAAATCAATAATGGTACTTTAGAAGTAAAACCTTTTGACAAAAATATAAAAGGTATAGACATGACTGTGTCGGGTTTTCACGGCTTAAATAGAGATATGAATTATACTTTAAATTTGGTCATCCCCCGAGAACTTCTTAAAAGTGGAAACGTAGGAAAACTCGCCAATACAGGAGTATCCTTTCTAGAATCAGAAGCTAAAAAATTAGGTATCAATATAAACCAAGGAACGCACTTCTTTGTAGATGTACTTCTGGGAGGGACATTAAAAAATCCTACGGTAAAAATAGTACCTAAATCAAGCAAAGGTGACAATGCCAAAAATATCATACAGTCTCAAATAGATGAAGCTCAAGAGACCATAAGAGATACTGTGACCAAAGAAATAGATAAACGCAAAGCTCAAGTGAAAGATACTATCACCACGCGTGCCAATCAAGAAATAGAAAGAATCAAAAAGGAAGCTAATAAACAAATTGATAAGGCAGTGGATACCGTAAAATCAACAGTAAGACGAGAAGTATTGACCCGCGCTGACTCTATTTCACGCGGTATTATATCTGATACAATGCGCCGTAGAGCTGAAGATGTTTTAGACGGAAAAGCCAAAGAAGAAGTAGATAAAATAAAAGATAAACTTAAAGATTTTAATCCGTTTAAGAAAAAAGGAAACAAAAGGTAATCATAGATAATATAAAACCCCAACCATGCATTAACCCAGGGTCATTAGAGAAAGTTAAATTTTAAATGGTTATTTAAAAAACAAAAAAGTCTCAACGATAAGAATCTTTGAGACTTTTTTTTGTGGAGATGCAGGGACTCGAACCCTGGTCCAGACAAAGCAACCATATGCCTTCTACATGTTTATCTTCTGTGGTGATTGTCGGAATTTGGCTGGTACAGAAGCCCACCTTGCCATCATCTTAGCTTCGCAAATTTCGGTTTGTGAGCGAAGCCTCTCACGCACCTAGTCTGAGGGTTTGGTTGAAGTGCGGCTACCGATGTATATCAGACGTCAATCGGGCGGCACTAAAAGCATTGCAATCCTAGATTACGCTGCTAATGC
>DAIPYV010000177.1:0-6891 GCA_036782555.1 Saprospiraceae bacterium | reverse complement strand
TTTGTACAAAGGTCGCTCTATTAATATTAATGAGGTGTAACCATTGTAACATTTATCAACTTTTTAGCTTCTCTACTAAATACTATTTTATTATCGCTTTTTTAGCTCATCTCCAATTTACTAGTGAAAACATTTGGCACACTGATATATTTTAGGCAGCTTCCTAGTTTTTTGTGAACAAATATTATAAAATATGAAGATTTTTTCGTGCAAATTTAGTAAAATAGACATTATATAGTTGAACAGTCATGAATCAAAATAGTTACTGATTTCAAATAAACAATCTTTCTGCATTCAATGGAAAATATATATCATCAAAGCTATCAAATAAAGAGTGTCAATAACTTTCAAGAGCTTGTTTCTGCACATTTCAATGGCAATACAAATGTGCTTATTTGGACCCGACAGTTGATAGGTGATTTTTCTGAGATTGTCCATAAAATAGAAGTAGAAGAAAATATGGTAGAATTACACACAGATGAGTTGATTAAATTGGAGTTGAGCGAACAAGGTCAACTGGCTAGAAAAATATTATTAAGTGATATGAACGCTTTGGAAACACATGGTGCAGCTCCTACTCTGAATCTAATTAAGTGCTACGAAAGAGATGATAGTTATCCAATTTTTCCTACTGATGTATATTCATGGCATGTAGATCGCTCGCCCATACCTGCAGATACTATTTTGTGCACTTACTATGGCGCGACGAGTGAAATATTGCCCAATGCACATGGCATACAAAAAGTGCTTATTCCAGAAATGCGTGATGAGTTGAAAAAATTATATCAAGGAGCAGAAGAGGATTTTGAATTATTTTTGAGTGAACATTTCTTTGATTTACATTATCACGCTCAATCTGAATTACAACTTATAAAGTTGGGTTTGGGTCATATGTGTCGATTGGCTATTGATCATCCTGGAAGTAAAGTTCTACCCTGTGTTCATCGCGCACCGATAGAAAAAAATGGTCAGGTAAGATTGATGATAATTTGTTAAAAGGAAGTAAATATTGCGATATATCTATTTGTATAAAAAAACTAAATTTTTTTATGTATAATGTGGGTTAAAACTGTAAACTTTAGTTATTTAACAGACCCTAACCAAAGAATATTAAATCAACATATCGTGATTGTATCAAATAATTTCTTAATTTTGCCCTTTCAAACCCGAATCCAAAAATATAATCTTTATGGCCAAAGTAGAATTAGTATTGCCCAAAATGGGAGAAAGTATCATAGAAGCGACCATACTCAAATGGGTAAAAAACATAGGTGACAAAGTATTTGCCGAGGAAACCATAGTGGAAATAGCCACAGATAAAGTGGACTCTGAACTACCCTCGCCTGTAGATGGGGTCTTGTTAGAGATTTTGTTCAAAGAAGATGCTGTAGTTCCGATAGGGCAAGTTATTGCAATCATCGGCACTGAAAGTGAGTCACAGTCAGACAGCACACAAGCAGTTCCTGCAGCGGTTATAGTTCCACCTCAAGAGACAGTACAAGAAGTAGAAAAGACAGTTCAAGTGGCTCAAGCCATCATTGATAGTCCAGCGGCCAGTGAAAACACGGGAACTACGAGTTCAGATAAGTTTTATTCGCCATTGGTCAAAAGTATAGCCAAGGAAGAAAATATATCATTAAGAGAATTGGACAGCATCACTGGTTCAGGAACTGGAGGAAGGGTGACTAAGTCGGATATTTTGGACTATATCAAAAATAAAAAAGAAGAAACTCCAACTGCAAAATCTCACACAGTCTCGATGGCCTCACCTCAAACACCTAATCATTCAGTGGCTGTGAGTAGTAGTTCGGTATCTGGAAATGTAGAAATCATAGAGATGGACCGAATGCGCAAGCTCATAGCGGAACACATGGTGATGTCCAAACAAACTTCTCCTCACGTGACTTCATTCGTAGAGTCTGATGTCACCAATATGGTGCGTTGGAGAGAAAAAAACAAGGCAATATTCGAAAAAAAATATGGTACAAAAATCACTTTCACACCCCTATTTGTCGATGCCATAGTCAAAGCTATTAAAGATTTTCCATTGGTCAACATATCTTTAGATGGCCAAAAAATTATTGTCAAAAAAGATATCAATATAGGAATAGCAGCTGCTTTGCCATCGGGTAATCTTATAGTGCCTGTGATAAAAAATGCGGATTATCTCAATTTGGCTGGATTGGCCAAAAACACCAATGACTTAGTACAAAAAGCAAGAAATAACAAACTCAAACCAGAAGATATTCAAGATGGTACTTTTACACTTACCAATGTAGGTACTTTTGGCAATTTGATGGGTACGCCTATCATTAATCAGCCTCAAGTGGCTATAATGGCCACAGGTGCCATCGTGAAAAAACCAGCTGTACTGGAGACAGAACATGGCGACGTCATTGCTATTCGGCATTTGATGTTTTTGTCTATGTCCTACGACCATAGAATAGTGGACGGATCTTTAGGGGGTGCATTCTTGAAAAAAGTTTCTGATTATTTAGAGGCTTTTGATCCCGAGACTTTAGTGTAGAGCTAAGAAATATATAATAAAAATTTGATGTGGTTTACAAATAATATTTTTCACTTATACCTTTTCATGGGTCTTATGCTCGTTTGGAATTCAGGCGATATTATGGCTCAAAAAAGACTTGGAACAAAATATTATAAAGTAGGGCGACACCACGATGCTTTATCTTCATGGCAAAAGGTAAAAAAAATTGATAAAGATATTGACTTGTTGATACTCAAAGGCATATCGAACTATCATACCAACAATCTAGATGCATGCATACGAGATATGTCATTGGCTCATTCCAAAAAAACTAAGGATAATAGAGTTTTCAAATACGCAGGACTGGCTTACATGTCCAAATATGATTATAAAGAAGCCTCCAATTTTTTTAAATCCTATCTCAACACACTCAAATCCAAAGACAAGGAATATTGGTGGGCCGTTCATCAAATAAAAAAATGTGGTTTAGCTATTAATTATACTTATAAAATGCCTGAAGGTTTTGTCGAAAACCTCAATATTCCTGTCAATACTTTATATGATGAACTGAAACCTATAATTAGCCCTAATCATGAAGATAGATTTTACTTCAACTCCAATAGAAAATCTGCCACAGGTGGCTTAAGAAACAAAAAAAGTTTGAGTGATGAGAAAAAAGGTATTTACCACTTTGATATGTTCAAAACTGAAGTTTTTAACGGTCAATATGAAGACCCAAGTATTTTTCTACCCATCCTCAACAGTCCACAACATGACATTCTTCAAGGCTTTAGTGAAGATGGAGAAATAGTATATTACATCAAATCTAAAAATTTTTTCCAAGGAGAATTGTTATATGAAAAATTTGATTTAGAAAAGATTCAGGGAAACACTAAATTGGAATTAAATATTCCGTTCCATTCAGAGGCCGGTGATAGAGATTTATTTTGGGTTCACGATAATTTGTTTTTGTTTTCATCTTTAGAGCACGAAGGTTTTGGAGGTTATGATATATTTTATTGTCAGATGATTGATGGCCAATGGCAATCTCCCGTCAATATGGGTTCAGAAATCAATACAAAGGACAATGAAATAAGTCCTTTTTTGGTCAATAGTGGAGATGTGTTGTTCTTTTCGTGCGACAAAACTGAAACTTTGGGCGGATTTGATATTTATAAATCGGCTAATATTGATAATAAATGGTCCGAGCCACAGTCATTAAATTTTCCTATCAATTCGCCAAGAGACGATCTAGATATGTTTATTTCTCCAGATGGTTCATATGGCTTGTTTTCTTCCAATAGAGCCGAATCGATAGGTGGTCACGATATATACATAGCTTATTTCAACGAACCCATTTATGAGCAAAGAGAAAAAACAAATCAGCCGTTTTTTACCCAATTAAATAGTGATATCATTGATGAAAAAGAGGTTTCTTTTGTCCTTGAAGATATTCAAAACTCATCAATTCAAAGAGACTTCAAGAGCAATTCCTTAACCTTTAAACAGGGGGAAATGACACTCAATCCCAATAATTTGAATACTCTAAAAACTCTAACAGAAATATTGGTGCTATATCCTGATCTCAATGTTTTATTAGTAAGTCACACTACGCCTAATTCGAACAATTATACTGATTTATATCTTTCCAATAAGCGTTCAGAAATTGTTATCAACGAACTTATCAATAATAAAATATCAAAAGATAGGCTCAATAGCGTAGGATGTGGTTCTACTTTTCCTATAAATCAAACTTTAAAACCAGAAAATTCATCTAATTCGAATCCAAATAATGATCGAATGGAAATAATACTCACACAGAATAATTACAAAGGTTTGAGAATACTTTACGATTTTGAAAATCTGATTCTTCCAGAAAAAGATAATAATTGGAATAATTTACACAGGTCTTTTCAAGAAATGACTTACAAAATAGAAATAGCACAGAGTTTTATTTCTTTTGATTACAATAGTTTGGTAACTGACCCATCGTTAGTGACTATTGAAAAAAACAATAATAGTTCTTTTAGTTACTACTTCGGTCTTTTTAATGATATAGAAACGGCAAAACTATCGACAGTTAAGGGCACTATTGTTCCTTTTTATAAAGGTATTAAGCTTAAAAAAGAAGAATACTTCAAGTATTTTGACCAATATCCTGAGTTGGAAAATTTAAAATAAATTAAATTTTTTACAAAAGCGCTTGAACATTGAAGTGAGTGCATTGTTCGTTCAACATGAAGTTTTATGTATTTAATATTTTTATAGTTATTATAAGCTTGTCTTATCAAAGCAGTATCTTTTGGTTGGAGGATAATTTTTCTATAGAACATACAATAAATATAGAAGAGGAGTGTCCTACTGAATCCGAAGACTCCTCAAAAAAAAGTGAAAATCAATCAAAGATTATTCATGCCTTATCATTTGTAAAATTAAATACCCTCTTCATTTCCGCATTCAAAGGCAATCCTCATTTTTCAGATATTTACAAATGTGGAGCTCATCCTTTTTCAATAGAAATACCACCAGAAGTTTAAAATTTATGATTTGTTTCAATTGATTTTCATATTTAAGTCCAAATATTAATCAATTCAAATGATTTAAGGTCAAAGCTTAATTTATTATCTTAAGTTTTGCTCAAATTTATCATAAATGCAATATTGCATACACGTATTTCAATAATTTAAACAATTAATTATATGAGTTTTAAAACATTAAAAAACGACTTTCCAGCCAGTGTCGTCGTATTCTTTGTAGCGTTACCCTTGTGCCTCGGCATAGCTTTGGCTTCTGATGCACCTCCTCTATCTGGACTTATTTCGGGTATCATAGGCGGAATATTAGTAGGAGGATTGAGCGGTTCAAAAATAGGTGTTTCGGGCCCCGCTGCTGGTTTGGCAGCCATAGTTGTGACAGCTTTAAGTACATTAGGAAGTTTTGAAACCTTTTTAGTGGCGGTAGTCATTGCAGGAGCTATTCAGATTCTCTTTGGTATTTTACGACTGGGTGTGATAGGTTACTTTTTTCCCAATAGTGTGATAGTAGGTATGCTCACGGGGATAGGTATTATTATTATTCTAAAACAAATTCCGCATCTTTTTGGCTACGATATAGAACCTATGGGAGCTGATACATTTGTTGAGGAGTCGGGCGAAACCACCTTAAGTGCGATAGCGCATATCTTTGGCAATATTACAACTGGATCTATGATAATAGGTCTTTTAGGATTGGCCATAATAATTTTTTGGGACAACGTATTGAGTCAAAAACACAAGTTTTTCAAACTTGTCCAAGGCCCAATTATTGCTGTACTAATAGGTACTGTTTTAAAAATTATTTTTGATAGTGGGAGTTTAGCCATTTCTTCTGACCATTTGGTACAAATCCCAGTAGCAAGCAATGTAGATGACCTTGTTGGCTTTTTAACTTTCCCAAATTGGAGTGAAATCACCAACCCTTTGGTGTGGACTGTAGCTTTCACTATTGCATTGGTAGCGAGTTTGGAGACCTTACTAAGTGTAGAAGCCACTGATAAATTAGATCCTGACAAAAACATCACGCCCACCAATAGAGAACTTTTTGCCCAAGGTTTAGGAAATATGGCTTCTGGAATGATAGGTGGTTTACCCATTACTCAAGTGATAGTGCGCAGTTCCGCCAATGTCCAATCCAATGCCAAAACAAAATTATCTGCAATTATCCATGGTGTTTTTTTACTTTTGGCTGTGGTTTTACTAGCGGGCTTACTCAATCATGTACCCAATGCAGTATTGGCGTCTGTACTCATCATAGTGGGTTATAAATTAGCTAAACCACAACTCTTTATGAAAATGTGGAAACGAGGCTGGACTCAGTTTTTGCCATTTATTGTGACAATATTAGTTATAGTTTTCAAGGACTTACTTTGGGGTATTTTTACAGGGTTGACCATCGGTATCTTTGTCATACTGATTAAAAGCTTCCAAAATTCATTGTTTTTGCACAAAAAAGAATCCACAGATAAACATAATGTTCTTATGGTTTTAGCAGAAGAAGTAACCTTTCTGAACAAGGCTGCTATTCAAAAAAATCTAAGTGATATACCTGAAAATTCAGAATTGGAATTAGACATAAGAAAAACGAGGTACCTGGATTTTGATGTTATAGAAATTTTGGAAGATTTTGTAGTCCAATCAAAAAACAAAAATATTAATGTCACTGTAAAATCTGAACGTGGCATATTTATAAATCCAACAAGTTATATAGAACTCATGAAGTTGGAAAAAAAACGAGAATACATCAACATTGACTAATCAAAAAAATATTATAAAAATGAAGGCACATAATGCAAAAACACAATCCACAGTAACTCCCCAAAAAGCCTTACAGTTTTTGAAAGAAGGGAATGAAAGATTTGTAAATAA
>DAIPYV010000176.1:0-6898 GCA_036782555.1 Saprospiraceae bacterium | reverse complement strand
AGATCAATATATCCTGTCAGGGGGTGTTTCCAGAAATGATTACGCAAATCATCTCGAGTTGTTTTGATATATTCTATTGTCCATTGTCTTTGACTTACATATGATTCTATTGTGTTGTCTAAAGAGCCAGGAATTTTTGAAGGCTTGAAAATTTCAGGTGATTTGGCTTTCCATTTTCTACTTAACATTTTACCTCTTATAGACTCATCTTCTATTTTAATTTTCTTTCTCATTTTTGGATTAGGAGTATTAAGCATTTGTTCCTTTACAATCTCTGGAAAGTGCAATTCAGCAAGGGTGATATGCTCTACACATTCAGCTATGGACCATTTCTTTGGATTGGATTTGTAATGCATTTGCTCTTGTGTCAGTCCTTCTATGGATAGCATAAACTTGTCATGCGACTTTTGTAGTACCTGCATCATGTGGTCTCTTTCAGACCTTGAGAGTGTGGCACCTATGCTCTTGCTAGCTTTTTCAGCTTCCACTTTAAGGAGCTTCAACCATTTGTCATGTTGTTTCATTAGCTTACGGGGTATAAACATTTTCTGTAATTTTGCCAGTCTTCCGGTTTGCGATTCGTCTGTGATGACTTTGCATCCATATTCGGTCGGAATGATTAGCCAGGCATGATGACCCTGGATTTTCTTTTCGTTGAACTGCCAGGCGATTCTTTCATAGGGTACAAACTCCACAACCGTATTATTTAAAGCTTGTCCCATTGAATTCCAAAACACTCGTACATCTTTTGCGAGGTTTTCTTGACCAGGGTCTTTGAATTTTATATTTTTAATGCCTTCATACCAATCCTTCCAATTAGAAGCTGATACCAATTTTTGCCACACTATTTCAGGACTTGCATTGATTTCGATTTCATTGTGAACATAAAAGTCACTTACTTTTGGATTGAAACTTTCAGGCCAAACAATCTTGTTTTCAGAATCATTATATTTTCTTGAATAGGACTGCGCCATGCTTTGAATGGAAATAAATAGTACACTCAGGAAGAATAATGTCTTAGTCATTTTTATTTTTTAATTGATGAATAATTTTTTTGAGATTTGATCAATGGCCTTCCGTCCAATGCCTGCATCAAACTGAATGTAGCCATTGCCAGGTAAAGAATGGCAAATATCACTGTTAATTTGGAATTTTTGAATACATACCAGGAAAGCAAGGGTAACACTTGCAGTGCATGCATGCCAATAAAATGGGCCACTCGCAAGTCACCTGCCAATTTGCTCCAACCTAAAATGAAAAGATTGGAATTGTCATTGACGAGGCCGACAGAATGACTCATTCTACTGCCCATAAGAAAGCCCTCAAATGCAAATATTACAAATATGAAAATACCCCATCGTATGGCCCACAAGTAATGCGGTGGTAGGTCGGGGAATTGTCTCGTCCAAAACAACCATCCCACATAGGCCGTGTAAAGTGTCACTAAGGAGGCTGCTAATGCCATCATAGAAAACATTGCGGAATAAAATATGGTGCTCACATTGAAATGGGATGTCATGCCTCTCGCTGCCATCATAGCGATGTAGATGATCTCAAAGCTCAATAGTACAATGACCGCCCAATTGAAAAGAGTGATATTGAATGAAGGCAAATAGTGACAATACCATGCCATTGCCCAAGCAAATGTAAAGGTGGAAAAAGCAAATTTAAAAGGCTTATACCATGCATTAACGCCATATACCTGCGTATGGTCAAAATAGGATAGGGCCAGAAAAATACCGGACGATATGAGGCAAATCAACCCATAGTAGAACAATACTTCATTCCTGTCTTTCAGTTGTATAATGAAATCCTGCATTTTAGGCATTTTTTAAGCTTGCCAGATTCTTTTTGATCTTCATCATAATGACATCAGGTGTAACCCGTGGCAGATTAGAGATGAACCAATTATTAAAACCCACTATTTTTTTGCCTTTACCGTGGAGCAATAGCTTGACACCAGCTTTCGCCACTTCCTTTGCTGACATTGGTTTGTTGGCATTCATGGCATTTGTCTTTCTCATTTCATCTGTATGGAAAGGCGTTTCAACTGTGCCCGGACAAAGTGTTGTCACTACCACACCGGTACCTTCCAACTCTGCGGCAATGGTTTCGGAAAATGCCAGCACAAAAGACTTGGTTGCTGAATATATCGAGTAATAGGGAAGCGGTATGAAAGAAAGCAAAGATGCCACATTCATAATTCTGCCCGATTGCCGCTCAGCCATATCTTTGGCAAATAGCTTGGTAAGTACAACCAGACTAGTCACATTGAGATTGATCATATCTATTTCCTTTTCCATTGATGTCTCCAAAAAGGAACCATAGTCGCCGAAGCCGGCATTGTTGACAAGATGGGTCACCACGAGATTTTGACTAACCACTTCATCAAACAAATCTATGGCATTTTGGACTTTGGATAAATCCTTAATGAAATATTTTGTCCCTATACCGTATGCTCTCTGAAAATGATTGGCCATATCTTCCAGCTTTTCTACATTGCGCGCCACGAGGATAAGGTTGTATTTTTCCATGGCCAATTGCACTGCTATTTCATACCCAATGCCCGACGATGCTCCTGTTATTAAAATGTACTGTTCCATTGTATTAATTTTAATGATTAAATATTATTTTAAAAGTGATATGCGTTTATGGTTGTTACTGTATAGATATTAGTATGACACCTATGCGGATTAACGTCATCCTCATTATCATTGAATTATGTTTTTAAATTGAACTATGTTCATATAGGCATCAAAAAAAATTATTTATCCTCAATCATTTGTAAAAATTCTTCATAACCTTTGGTAAGCATATGTTTTGGAGAATCCACATTGACACCTTTCACTCTATTGCTGATGTGCAATGTGGACATACCATGAACGACACTCCATATCAAAAAAGAGAGAGGTTCGAGCTGATGCCCTTTGAAATGACCTTTATCCATACATTCATTGACTGTGGACTTAAGTACATCGAATGTGGCCTTTCCTTCATTCCACTCTTCATTGTTGCGAGCTTCCAGGCATTCCATAGGTTCCTTCATGGTGAACATCAGGTCATACATATCGGTATTGTTTATGGCAAAATTCAAATAGACTCTACCCAATGCCTTAAGTCTTTCCATAGGATCAGCCACATTGAATAGTACCCTCATTTCACCACCTAAAAGCTTGAAGCCCAGTGTGTGCAATTCATGGAGTATGTCATTTTTATCTTTAAAATACACATATACAGTGCCGACACTGTATTCTATTTCTTTGGCAATATTCCGGATAGTGGTTTGCTCAATACCTTTTTCTACAAAAAGCTTTTTGGCTGCTTGTAAAATCAGTGATTTGAGTTCCGCTTTTTCTTTCTCCTTTCTTTCTAATATTCCCATTGAATTTATTTGTCGCTGCAAAGGTAACTGAACTATGTTCAATTTGCCAAAATTTTTTTGATGTTTTTTTTAAAAAAATTTTTAACCCTATAATTTAGGCTGTACAATTAGTTTTAAATAATCATTAACTTCCGAGGGTAAAATGAGTATTTTAACGTGAAGCTCAAATTAAAATATAATGTGAGTGCTTGCCATGGTTAGCAAATTTTACTAAAATCTGGTTTTTAACTCCCTTTTAATTTCTCCCCATTAGCCGAGAGGATTGCGAGCTGCTCAATACGTGATTTTCTTGTTTTTTCGGTTTTAGCCAGTTTTAGCCACCTCAGCACAAAGCGTTTGCTGGAGTCATTGATGGCATGAAAAAACTCTGATGCTCCGGGTAGTTTATCCAGACCTTTCTGCAAGTCTTCAGGCACTACGAGATTATCTACATCATCCATGAAGTCCCAAAGTCCATTTTGTTTGGATAGTTCTATGGATTGGTATCCAAGCTCTTGCATCTTTCCTTCCTCTATCAACTTAGCTGCCCGTTCCTTATAGGTCTTGGCCCAATGTTCTACCTTTCTCGGAGAGATCAATTGCATGGTTCTGTTTTCATCCAGTTTTCTTCGTATCCCATCTATCCAGCCATAACAGAGTAGTTCATCCAATACCTTCGAAGTAGATACATATTTATCAGACACCGATTTTTTATAAGTGACCAACCATATGCTCTCTTTTTGTTGTTGGTTTTTATCCAACCAATCCCGCAGTTCATGATTGGAAGTCACTTCTACTTGCTTAAAGTTTTCTGTTTGTATCATGTTTTGATTGTTTATTGCTTCTGTATTTTTATGGTTTGAACATGTTATACGATTGCCTAATGTAAGAAATCAACTCGTCATTCACTTCGTCAAGATCGGATATCCTTATATGATGCTCGTATTGTTTGCCGTACTTTGCCACTTTGATGATTGGATGTACATGAGTTTCCCTGCTAAGATAAAACTTCACATTCAGTTGTGTTTTCATGGGTTTTACCACTAGAAATGTCTGTGTGGAGACATACATGATGCATTTTTCAGTGGCACTGATATGTACATCTCTCCAATCATACACCGCCTCTAAGATTTTGTCAAAAACATAAATCAAATGGGGTGCTTTGTTATGAAAAACATCATTGAGATTTTTTTTGACACAACAGTGTACAGAATTGGTGTTTTTTAATACCCGCTCACATTGTGGACATTTCCATGCCATACCTTAATTTTTTGTCTTTATTTGAAAAGCCATAGATGTTACTGTCCTATACTTTCAGAAAACTTCTCTCTCTCTTTTTAAGATATCACTCATACAGTTCTACTTCATTTAGTAAGAAATGATAGAGAGTATCTATGGTCAACCGCAATATCTTAGCCATATCTTTCAAATTGAACCAGGACAATCCCGTGAATATGATAATAACCTCATCTATTTCTAAAATAAAATTTCTTCTTTTTACTTTAAAAGCGTCAGTTCGTGCTCCCTTCATCGATAGTTTATAGCGATCACAACTATATAACCTCTAAGAGTAAAGTATGTTTTTAGAAGTAAGTTGAAAGAGTTTTAAAATTAGGAAAATAGTAATATTTACAATACTTGCATTTTTATAAAACCCAATAGCAATCAATATTATTATGTTGGATGGTGAATCATTCACAAAATTAATAGAACTATTCAAATATATTTAATTTTTTGGTTTCAATATATATACAAGTATTGAATGTCAAACGCAATTTGGATCTAAAAAATAATATAGATATCGTTATGTTAGATTCATTATTGCTTTAGGTTCATTATATACATTATCTTATGAAATACCTCATAATTAGGATAAAAACCCTGAAAAATATCAGAATTTAACCCCCACGAAAAAATGGGAACAGGCATAGCTGTATGATCATCTGTACTGAAAGATAGCGTTAAGGTTTCCAGATTACCATGGGGTATAGTTACCCCTCCAGTTTCGTGATCTGCCAAAGCCAATAAGGTTGTATTATTGTTGTTTTGTAAATATTGTAGTGCTATACCGATAGATTTGTCAAAATCTACTGTCTCTTGTACTATATCTTGTACAGAATTACGATGTCCCGCACCATCCGTATGGCTATTCTCAATCACTAAAAAGTACGGTTTATCTAGCCGTTCGATAAGTTTAAATATTTCTATTAGATTTTCTGTCAAAAATTCGCCTCGATCATTAAACTTATAAGGAAGCTCTTCTTCAGTACTTAGTAAAATATTGATTTTGTCTGGTTGGTAATCTTTGATATTTTTGATTTTAGATACTTTTTCGGACTGATATTGATCTAAGAATTTTTCATATTTTTTTCCTCCTCCCACTATTATATCTACTTTTGAATGTGTGAGCTGCTCAATAATTTTTTCAGTATTATCCCTTTCATCCACATGGGCATAGAAGGCAGCTGGAGTTGCCCCAGCAATTTCATCTGTTGTCAAAATTATTTTCAAATATTCATTTGGTAATACTTCAAATAAATTTCTAATAGCTTTGCCTTCAGGTGACACCCCTATGTGTCTATTGTTAGTTCTTTGTCCTGTAGATAGGGCAGTTCCTCCTGCCGCCGAATCTGTAATGAGATCGTCAGCGGAACTTGTTATTAAGTAACCAGCTGATTTTGATTTTACAAGATGCATATCTCCGCTCTGTACGTAATAAGTAGTTGCCAAATGTCCTAGGCCGGCACCATCTCCAATGACCATGATCATATTTTTAGTTTTTTTCTTAAAAGGCGGGTATGAAGGAAGACTGTTTTCAATACTTAAATATTTCTGTGAAATCTTATTTTTATTTATTAATTTTAAGTGTGCGACACAATCTATTGGTCTATCAGTATTAATAAAATCAACCCCAAGGGATTGTAGTGTGAACCATGCTGATTTTGTATCTGGTGTGGCCCAAAATCGCACGGGTTTATTTATACTGTGTACTTGTTGGATTATTTCTCTTAGTTTTTTTTCATCTTGATGTGTTAATCTTCCTTTACCATTCCATTTAGAAATGCTTTTAAAAGAGAAACTTAACATACCTACTTTCTCTAAAGGGATAGTAGAAAGGTCTGAGAGACGTTGATGATCAAATTGTATATAGTCTGGCCAACCGGTGTAGGATTCGGGTTTACTACCGGAAATAATTATGGGTTTTATCTCTCCATTCAATAGCATTTTTTGGAAATCGGGTATTTTTTCTATTCTACTTATTAAAGCCTTCAACATTTTTTCAGGCTCATTTTTTATATCTATCATCAACTGAACCTCGGAAAGTGAAACTTTAGATACATTTTTTATTAATGTAATTGGTATAAAATATTGAATGCTTATATCCTTAGCATTAGGAATATCCCTAAAATCATGAGCGACTAAAATACTATCATTGTGTAATATTACATCTATTTCTATAGACTTAGCACCAGCCACTATAGATGTGTATAGCGGTATGTCCTGATGATAGTCATTGTGTGAATGCACAAAGGTTTG
>DAIPYV010000175.1:0-7045 GCA_036782555.1 Saprospiraceae bacterium | reverse complement strand
GCTACCTGCTTTTCTGCTTCTAATATTACTAGACCTTCCCTAATCCAATTTTGTAAAAAACCATTGACTATAGTGACACTGTCTGTAGGTGATGTGCCTTCAGAGATGAGTTCATTGATTTGACTTTGATAGAGATATTTACTACCTACTTTCGCAATGACCTTATCGTCAGGTAAAGTTTTATTTTTTGGCTTGTTGCTACAGCTTAATAAAGAAATCAATAACATAAAAATGAGCAAAAGCCATTTGAATTTGCGTTTCATTGATTGGGTTTACCTTTTAATCAGTTGGTTGAGCACAGTTTCATTTATTTTAACGGGAAACTCCCTGGCCAATTCTTTCATCCATTGGTTTTCTAAATATTCTTGATAATCAGCCACTATAAAACCTCGCGCCTCACCGATAGTTTTAGGTCTGGGAGGTGTAATTCTTTGTACTTTATTAAAACGCCAATTACTTTCGTCAACCGATTCCAGTGCTGTCATAAACCCCGGCTTTAAATCCGCTTCTTTAAACATTTGATCATTTGTATCCACTTCTCTTTCTGAAAAAGTAATAACGGTACTCTTCTTATTATACTTGGACATCAATTTGATAATATCAGTTTTTGGAGCGGCTTTATAAATTTTTGAAGCTGTTTTCTGATTGACATTACTTAATTTTATTTCTCTGAGTGTAGCCATTTCATTTCTCATGTATTTCTCCGAATTTTGACTGTAAAACTTTGCTAAACCTGTAGTGTCTTGATTGGCTTTATCCCAAACATTGATTTTAGTCGCTTCAAACAAAAGGATTCCTTCTTCATACTCACGCATTAGATTTTTGAAGTCGTCATATTTGTTTTCCAATTGCCCTTCTTCATATTCAATCGCTTTTTCATGCACGAATTCGTCATATAGCTCATTTAATACATCTATGATTGGTTTGCTATTATCGTATTGCAATCTTGTTTTGGTGTTTTTTCTACAAAAACTCGCAAAGTCTTTGACACTGTAAGACTTGCCGTCAAGAGACATTAATGTATTGGAAGAGATGGCAGATCCAGGCGCCCATTTATATGTAAAAAATTCGTCGTCAAGTTGAGATGCTAGTCTGGTGAGCTCTATTTTGTTATCCTTAAAATTAGCTGATTCTTTAATGTCTTCTACAAGTTTAGTTTTGGCAACATCAAATCTTTGGTCTTTATTGATTTGTGCTTTACTTCTTCTCACGAATAGGTCGTAAGCATCTGGATTAACTCTTTCATTAAACATAATTATATGCCAGCCACCTTTGGTTTTTACAGGCTTAGAGTATTTATTGATTTTATCTAATGCAAATGCAGCACTTTCAAAATCTGGATCATAAGTATTGATACCAAATGGAGACAACCTACCTCCTCCACGTACAGTATTTTTATCTTTTGAAAATCGATTTACAAAATCTTTAAAATTGGCACCATTTTGAAGTTCGTTATATAAACTGTCCGCTAATTTTTTGTCTTCTGGTGAAAGTAATATTTGAGATATACTTATCTGACCATAAGCCGGTCTTTTTTCAATGACTTTGACAATATGAAATCCCATTTTTGATTCAACAACATCCGAAACATTACCCTCTGCAATATTATAAATAGCTGACTCTAAGTCATAAAAACCATCAGGTAGGGGAGCTGTGTAAAAGCCCATATAGCCTCCATTGGGAGCAGTGAATTTATCTTCAGAATAGGTTTTAGCTACTTCGTCAAAGGACATACCTCCTACTATTTTAGATTTGATATCATAAATTTGAGCTTTTGCCTTGGCCTTCTGCATTTCGGTTGCTTTGGCATCTATGGCTACAAAAATATGCGCAAATGAAACATCTTTTTGTTTTCTTTCATAAAGTTCTTTGAGTAAGGTTTCTGTTACTTCTTTATCTACCAAGTAGGTATTGGCCAACTGTTTTCTATATCCGGCCAATTCAGTTTTTATTTCACTTAAAGTGTCTAATTTCATTTGTTTGGCCTTCTCCACTTTGAGCTTGAATTTTGTAAATAAGTCTATATATTCATTAATACTCTGTGCGGAGTAGTCAGCTTTAGTGTTGTTGTTTTTCTCATAGATGTATCTGAACTCACTGACAGTTACATTAGACTCCCCAATAGTCATCATCACGTCCTTATCATTTTGAGCTAATGAGTCAAAACATAAACTTAATATCAATAAGGCAAAGGCATAAAATTTAATATTCATTTTATTTCTATTTTATATTTTTGTAGAAAGCAAATTTTTTAGCACATACTACATTAAAAAAAAATTAAACTGGACGCAAAGGTACTATAAAATTACAAAATTATTATATATTATACTAATATGAATTCATGTGAAATATTGAAAAATAAAAAAACTTTAACTACCATTGTGGACAAAAGTTATCTTCATTGTGGTAGTCACCAATGTAAATAATGCTGAATTCAAATGAAGATAAAGAGCGCCTCCCACGCAAAAAAGATCCTACATTTTGATCATAACTAAAACCCAAAATAAAATCATTCATCTCTAGTCCTGCCATACCAATGATTGACTCAATACCAAAATTGTTTATATTTTTAGCACCTCGCACATAAGGACCTACCAAGAAATATTGACCTCTCGTTTTTGAAACCTTAAATCTAAAGGTACTTCCTAGGTTTAATTCTGAGTAAGCTCCTTGTGACAAAAAATTAGCACGTGGCTGTATATAAAGGAAATCTGAATATTTGTATGATGCGCCTACATGTGCACTCCACCTAGGATGAATTTGGTCTATTTTATTGATATTGGGGTCTCTTATTTCGTTCAAATCATACCAAGACATATTAGGTCTATTGAGATGAAAGTATCCCAAACCAGCGTGGAAATTAAATATCTTGGATGGCGAAATAGTATAGTACAATCCTATACTTAGGTCTGCAGCTGCTTTATTATTGGGTACTAAATTTTCGCCAGTAGCAAAGGTATAACCATCTACAGAATTGAATTGATCCTCAAATGTCAAATTTTCATAATTCAAAGATTTGGCCAAGATTCCACCTTGTACAGCTATGCCAAGGTACTGTTTAGTTCTAGCGTCCAATGATTTGTGATATCCCGCCGTAAGAACTATCTGATTAGTATTGAGCTCGAAGCTGTTGACTCTATCGCCAAAAAATGTTATTCCTAGACCCACTACATCTGGAGTTTTACTTTTGTCAAAGGCTAAATCAAACTTGACATCCCCATTTATAGTGTAGGTTTGAATAGGTTGATCTACCGCTGAACGCCACTGGTCCCTATACAAAGTACTTACACGAAATGTACCTCCATAGGTTCCTACAGTGGCTGGATTAAGGGTCAATGGAGAAGCATAAAATTGTGAAAAATGAGCATCCTGACCGCATATTTGGTGGAGTAAAAATAGTATTGAAGAGGCTGTAAATATCCACTTTTGAATCATGAACAGATTTTTTAAAAATGAAAAATTCATTAAATTTTTATTGAATTAAGTAATAAGAACGCAAAAGTAGCGAATTATAGTCTAATGTATAGCATCATTGTTATCATATTAAACGGTTATCCAGACTTACATATCCTATTTCCCTAAGTTTGACATGTTTGAAATCTGAATGCATAGGATTTAAAAGTAAGTTTTTTTCTTGAGGTACTATTACACTAGGTACCCATATTCCTAATGCATCTATGTCAAAAAAATAATGTTCAGTCATAGCCCAAAGATCTGTATTATTGTAACTCCACATATCAGTCTTGTTAAAATCAAAGTCAACATCTATTATTTTTGATTCTGGAACATTAATTTTGGCAAACCTAAATGTATTCTCGATAGCATCCGAACTCTCAAAATGAACTAACAATTCTAACAATGCTAAAGACCTATGTGAGCTGGTATATAATACGGACACTCCAGGTCTATTCCACCGGCCTCCATAGGTTTTGGCGCCTAATCCACTAAGGTCTCTGATGTATTTTTCTTTTGAAATCCTAAATACTTCCATCATGCAAAGATACCATGCTCTATACGTCCCATAACCTGCTGCAATATCTGAAATCCCAAACCAGTATCTAATAGGCTAAGAGGTGTCTGTCCATCTAAACTTCTGACGGGGGACTTCAACCATTTATTAAATGATTTTTGAGTATTAAACACTTCAATGCCTATTTGATTGAGTGCCTTTAATTGAAGCACTTTGGAAGAGGTGTCAGGATCTAGTGTATAACTATCACTATATCTCTGAAGTGTACGGAGTGAGATATTAAGGATAGAAGACATCTCTGTTTGTGTAAACCCCATAGTTATAGCTAATTTTATATAATCACTCACAGCAATGCCCTTACGTGCTGTATCTATTGATTTTAATGATAGCATGCCTTTATTATTAGTGAGGTGAGGAAGTAGATAGGCAGCAGCTGCTTCGGATACTGCTCCGGTAGACTCTTTCTGTATGTTTTTGTATTTTTTGGTGGACATAATCTGTTGGTTTTTATGTTAATAATTACAAAATACGTAATAAATCACAAATATAATGACATTTGTCGTGTTTTTCAATTGTTTTTTCAATTTTTTATATTTTTTAACATTTTAGTCTAACTCACTCATAAGTTACCATGAATAGGTTTAAATGGACTTTTACTCAATTTATAGCTTTTTTAATACAAATGTTAAAAATTATTAATACCTTTGTCATATTAATCAATCTTAAATTTTTAATCGTTATGAAAAAGTATTTATTTACACTCGTTATTTTATTTGGGCTTATCAGTTATGGTTATAGTCAAGATTATAAGACAGCAATTGGAGGTAAGTTAGGTTATGGGCTTATCGCTTCTTACAAAACTTTTCTGAATGAAAAGGCCGCTTTGGATCTTTTTGGTGGTATCAGAAGGGGAGGTGTCGCAGCAGGAGCTTACTATTTAAACCATACGCCGATACCATCAATAAGCGGATTACAATGGTACTGGGGATTTGGAGGTTCTTTTACTACTTGGAATTATGGTTTATTAAACACTAATTATTATGAATTAGGTGGATCTGGTGTGTTAGGACTGGACTATGCATTTGATGATATACCCCTTAATTTAAGTTTGGATTGGGCTCCGACTATAGTTCTTTTGAGCAACGCGGAATCAAATTGGAATTTGGGAAGGTTTAGAGGCGGCTACGGAGCGTTGACTGTAAGGTATATTTTAACAAGATAGAACATAAAGGAGCTGTGAATATTCATGGCTCTTTTTCTTTTCAATAAGTTTGGCTTTGTTTTGGTCAAGAATTGGTATTGTGATACTAATATATAATAAATTTTCTC
Organism: Saprospiraceae bacterium; assembly: GCA_036782555.1. Classification (GTDB taxonomy): domain Bacteria; phylum Bacteroidota; class Bacteroidia; order Chitinophagales; family Saprospiraceae; genus OLB9. The sequence continues at coordinate 1,746 of DAIPYV010000175.1, read as the reverse complement.
TTTTTAGGGATATTGTGAAACTGAATTAATTCTATTTTGTATTTCAATATTTTATTGACCGCGTAATTAACAATAGTTTTAAGATGAAGATTTTACTCACCGGGGCTACCGGATATATCGGCAAGAGGTTACTGCCTCGTTTGGTCCAAGAGGGACATTTCGTCGTGTGTTGTGTGAGAGATGCTAAAAAATTTCATCCTGAAAAATCTCTTCTTTCTAGAATCGAAGTGATAGAAAATGATTTGACAAAAGGCGAAACATTAGGCAATATACCTCAAGACATAGACGTGGCTTATTATCTTGTACATTCTATGTCAGCTAGTCAGGATTACGAAGAATTAGAAAAAATATCTGCTATAAACTTTAGAGAGGCCATCAATAGAACTAAAGCGCGACAAGTCATATATTTAAGTGGTATAGTCAATTCAGATACGTTATCCAAGCATTTGAACTCCCGAAAAAATGTGGAGTATGGACTTTCCAAAGGAAATTATGCATTGACTACGTTAAGAGCTGGTATTATAATTGGCTCAGGGAGTGCGTCATTCGAAATTATTCGAGATTTAGTAGAAAAGTTACCTATTATGGTAGCGCCTAAATGGTTGATGACACGCTGTCAACCCATTGGTGTGTCAGATGTTTTGAAAATATTAATCGGTTCTTTAGATAATGAAAGTATCTATAACAATAGCTTTGACATAGGCGGTAAAGATATATTGACTTATAAGGACATGTTGCTCAAATTTGGTAAAGTAAGAGGGCTCAAAAGGTGGATATATACTGTGCCAGTTATGACTCCAAAACTATCTTCCTATTGGTTATACTTTATTACATCCACATCTTATAATTTGGCTATTTCTTTAGTGGATAGTATGAAGGTAGAGGTCATTGCTCAAAACAATGATATTTTTAAAATTTTAGATTTTGAACCTCTCACGTATGAACAGTCTATTGCCAGAGCTTTTGATTTCATAGGCCAAAATATGATTGCTTCTAGTTGGAAAGATTCCACTGTGAGTGGACGTTTGGATTATAAAATATCTGATTTCATACAAGTGCCTACTTACGGCTGTTATGTGGACTACAGGAGTCGTATTGTTCACCAACGTGATAGAAGTATTGACAAAATTTGGGCCATAGGTGGAGATACAGGCTGGTATTATGGTAATTTCTTATGGGCTATAAGAGGCTATTTAGATAAATTGACAGGAGGTGTAGGCTTGAGAAGAGGCAGGACTCATCCATCTCACATTACAGCGGGAGATACTTTAGATTTTTGGAGGGTTTTATATGCCAATAAGGAAGAGGGCAGATTGTTGTTGTTTGCAGAGATGAAACTGCCGGGTGAGGCTTGGTTAGAATTTAGGATGGACGAAGCGGTTCTACATCAGACTGCTACTTTCAGGCCAAAAGGTTTATTGGGACGATTATATTGGTGGTCGGTCTTTCCTTTGCACGGTTTTATTTTTCGAGGTATGCTCAATAAAATTGCGGAATAATGTAACTTTTCTTCCCTAATTTCTTTCAGGTTATCTATTCGAAATAATGGATTATTTTAATTCTTTCAACATTATACCTGTATTATGTATTATGCGGGTTTAACCCGCATTATGCATTAGAAAATCCCTGCCTGCCGATTAAACGTCAGTCAGGCAGGTATTCCGAAGCTAAAATGCTGCAAATCAGAAGCTTTGCCTATTTATCTTCTGTAACCGTAGCGGTGCTACGCTTTTCGAATATAAATAG
>DAIPYV010000174.1:0-7111 GCA_036782555.1 Saprospiraceae bacterium | reverse complement strand
AAGCACAAAGCTTCATTTAACCACTGAACCGCCAATTTCTTGTAGGTGCTGTTATAGGGCGTTTTTCTTTCCATCATTGTTCTTAATTAGTCGTGTTCTAGTCGTCTGCAATACTAATTTTTCTCCCTTATTTGACTTTTCATATTTTTCAGTTCTTTCAAATTCAATGTCTAAGTTTTCAAATCCCAGCAAAATCAAAATTTCTTTCGCTTGTGTCCTTACGTTTTGCCAGTCAATATTTGTTGAAAGTGTTGTGTCATCCCAAAAATTAGGGTCTTTGTCTCCACTTCTTTGGTCAAGAAAATTGTCTAGCTGTTTAAGTTTATTTAATGTCGTTTCGTCTAATAGCTTATTCTCAATGAACTCCTTGTATGATATGGTGAAATAGCTGTAAAAATCTTCTGCCATTTCGTCTGTTACCACACCAGCTCCAATTATTTCATTTTGTCTGTCAGCACTACTTGATAATGTTATGAGTGTTTTAATAAGTTCACCGAATTTCCAGTAAACTAAATTCTCTTCCTTTGTTAAGTCTAAAAGTCCGTAGTCAATTGTTGGATTAAAACCTATCATATTTTCAAAAATTTAGTCTTCACCTTCAATTGTAATGTCCAAATATTCGCTTCCAATTTTTAGCCCAAGTAATAAGTCAATTGTTTCATTGTCGCCTGAAACTATAAGAAGTTTGTATATATTCTTTTCGCTTGAAATTTCAACATCTTCTATCGCAGTAATCCTTACGGTCATTGAAAGAGATTTGTTAAATGGCACATTAATAAACCAATTTTCTTGCACTTCCCCGTCCTTTAACTGTCCGATAAGATAAAATTCGTTTTTGCGTCTAATGGCAAAACTGTCAATCACTTCAAATTGTCCTTCTCGTATTTTTGTATTCATTGTCGGTCGTCTTTTAAAATGCCCTATAACGAAATATTTACGCCAACTTGCGTATATTTTTGATATAAAACCCATCCATTTCTATCTTGTAAATGCATTGGTAAATAATTTTTTAAAAGAGCTATACTGGTTATCTAATGCAAATATAAGATATCTTTTTTATTCAGGTAGGAATTGTGTGAATATTTTTACAAAGATGAAGATGGTTTCTGTTTGTAAAACACAAGACACCACTATTGTCCCGTCTTCAGCGGGAACAAAAACCTGCATCCCAAAATGTCCATTAGAAATTTAATACGAAAAAGATTACAATTTCTGATAAATATTTTGGGATAAAGCCGCAATAATTTTATCTAACATGACCATCTCCAAGTAGATAAAGATTGAACTAATATTTATTGCTAATGTTAAATGTGTTGTTGATTTATATAGCTAATATAAACATCTGCCAAATTATACCCAACTTTACATTAATTATATCAACTTTAAAAAGTTGATCTTAAGATTTGAATTCAGAATATGAATGACCATAAAGACACAATAAAGTCCCTTGCTCAAAAATTTTACGCTTATATTAATGATGTAAGACAGCATTTGCATCAGTATCCGGAATTGTCCTTTGAGGAACACATGACGGCTGATTTTATATGTGCACAGCTAGATAAATACGGTATAAAATATACCCGACACTGGGCTGGACACGGTATAGTGGCAGAGATATTTTCTAAAAAGGGGTTGGATAAAACTGTGGCAATCAGAGGTGATATGGATGCTCTTCCTATCCAAGAAATGAACGATGTGCCCTATAAGTCAAAAAACGATGGTGTCATGCACGCATGTGGTCATGATGTCCATACATCTTGTGTATTGGGAGCCGCAATAATACTGAATCATCTTAAAGATGAACTGCCTCATAATGTTAAGTTTATTTTTCAGCCAGGTGAAGAAAAACTTCCAGGTGGTGCTTCCATGATGATTGAAGAAGGCGTGCTCAAAAATCCTGTACCTATGTCCATTTTGGGTCAACATGTGTATCCTGAGCTTAAAGTGGGGCAAGTCGGAATCAAAAGCGGATTGTACATGGCGTCAGCTGATGAAATTTATATTAGGGTCAAAGGTAAAGGAGGCCACGCAGCTATGCCTCATAAGTGTATAGATCCTATTTTAATAAGTGCTGAATTAATTACTACATTGCAGACTATAGTATCACGACAGGCACCAGCCAATATACCCACGGTATTGTCTATAGGCAAAATCAACTCTGTAGGTGGTGCAACCAATATCATTCCAGACGAAGTCAAATTGGAGGGAACATTGAGAACGATGGATGAAGTATGGCGTATGAAAGCTCATGACGCTATCCAAAAAATTGCAGATGGGATGAGCTTGTCCTCAGGAGCTACTATTGAAGTGCAGATAGAAAAAGGCTACCCTTGTTTAGTTAATGAGCCACAACTATCTGATAATGTTAGAGATTTGATGAAGGCATATCTAGGTGATGAAAATGTGGTAGAACTCACCCATCGCATGACGGCAGAGGATTTTGCCTTTTATTCTCAGATTATTCCTGCGTGTTTTTATAGATTAGGTACAGCTAATGCATCTACTGCTACACAAAATTCTGTTCATACACCTTATTTTGACATAGACTCTAAATCTTTAGAGGTCGGTATGGGTTTGATGGCGTACCTTGTTTTTCATTTAGATTAAAGCTATGCATTCTAAAAAAAAAGTACTGTTATTGTTTAAGATATTTATCTTTTACTTTTTAGTTGCCTTGCATCTGAGTGCTCAAGGTGATAATCCTGAGATGTGGACGGGATACATAGCTCATACACGAATCAAAGAAAATATTTATGTAATGACTGATTTTCATTGGGCGACTCAAGCTTTTGCTTTGGCTCGAATGGGCTTGACTTATAGGCTTAATAATGGGACAAGGGTGACTTTAGGCTATGCTTATGTTAAAACAGCAACGCCTCAAACGCAAGACTTAGTTAGAGGTGAAAATAGATATTGGGGACAGGTGGTTCAAAGTTTTCCATTGAGTGACAAGTTCAAATATATTTTTAGATTTAGGTATGATGCGCGATTTAGAGAAGCCCTAGATGAAGAAGGTGGTGTCTCTAATGAAGGCAATGTTTTGAGTCATAGATATAGAGTCATGCAGAATTTGCGTTGGAATATAAAACAAACATCGGGAAATAGTTTTTTACACTTGGATTTAATAAATGAAACCCTACTAAATAGTGGTCAAAATATTCATCACCCTTTAGATCAGGTGAGAAATTATTTGATGTTGGGTTATACGCATTCAAATATGACTTTTTTGGCTGGCTATCATCAAAGGTGGATACCTCGATTAAATAACTCATGGAATTTGAGGCAAGGAGTCACTGTATGGATGGTACACAATATCAACTTCAAAAAAAAGGGCTTACCATCAAAAGAGGATAATACTGTTATATTGCACTAATATTGGGTATGTCAATGTGAAATTCTACAATACTCTATATGTTTTTATATCTTTGTGGCTTGTAATAAAAATAGAATATGTACTATATAAAAGATGTTTCTTTGTTTTTAGGTGATAGAGTGCTGTTGGATAATATCAGTTTTATGGTTAGCCCAAAAGATAGGGTAGGTCTGATAGGAAAAAACGGTGTGGGGAAATCTACCTTACTGAAAATTATTTCGGGCCAGATTTCACCAGATTTGGGAGGATTAGAATTTCCTAGCAAAGCGACTATAGGTTATTTAAGACAGGAGTTTGAGCTCAATGAAAGTCATACAGTCCTGCAGGAAGCGATGTCATGCCATCAAGACGCTCTAAATATTCAAAGTAGATTAGAAACTATTCAGCTTGAGCTCAATGAAAGAGAAGATTATGAATCCGCAGGATATCAAAAAATAGTAGAGGAGTTAGCCCATTTATCAGGCCAATTGGAGCATTACAATTTGACTCAACTGGAGGTGGAAACAGTTAAGATATTGAAAGGATTGGGTTTTAAAGATACAGATTTGCACAAGGCTATTTCAACATTTAGTGGTGGATGGAAAATGCGTGTGGAATTGGCTAAATTACTTATTGTACAGCCAGATGTATTGATGCTAGATGAGCCTACCAACCATTTGGATATAGAATCTATCATATGGTTAGAAGGATATCTTAATCAATATACAGGTACCATCATTATCATTTCGCATGATAAACAGTTTTTGCAAAATGTATGCAACAGAATAATAGAAATTCAAAACGGCAAAATTCAGGATTATCGCCTCTCTTACGAAAAATATCTAATAGAAAAAGTCAAGCAAGATGAAATGCTTAGAGCCTCATATGCCAATCAGCAAAAGGATCTAGCCCAGAAGGAAAAGACCATCAATAGGTTTATGGCCAAAGCTACAAAATCCAAGATGGCCCAAAGTATGAAGAAACAACTTGATAAAGTAGAGAGAATTGAATTGCCACAAGAAGACGTAGGTGGTTTAAATATAAAATTTACTGAGGTGCCACGTGCTGGAAGAGTTGTTTTTGAAGGAAAGACTCTCTCTAAAAGTTTTGGCGACAAATTGGTCTTTTCAGATATTGATATAACCATAGAGCGTGGGGAAAAGGTAGGTTTTGTAGGGCAAAACGGACAGGGAAAGACCACCATGGCCCGCATTATAAATAAGCTTATTCCTCCCTCTTCGGGTACGATGGAATATGGCGCTAATGTTCAGATTTCGTACTATGCACAGAACCAATCTGAGTTATTGGATCTGAAAAAGACAGTATTGGAAGTGATGGAAGATAAGGCACCTGCTGAGATGAGATCTAAAGTAAGGAGTATTTTAGGCGCTTTTTTATTTTCTGGTGAGGATGTTGAAAAAAAAGTGTCTGTATTATCTGGGGGAGAACGGGCCCGATTGGCCATGGCCTCATTGATGATGCAGCCGTGCAACCTTCTCATTCTAGATGAGCCTACCAATCACTTAGATATCTATTCAAAAGAAATACTTAAGTCGGCAGTGATGGATTATGAGGGCGCTCTCATCCTTATTTCTCACGATAGGGAATTTTTAGCGGGTATTACAGACAAAATCATTGAGTTTAAAGATGGAAAAATTGCCACTTATCTTGGGGATATCAATTATTTCTTAAAAAAGAAAAGTTTAGGGGACATGAGGAGTATCGAACTTCAAGCCAAAGAAAGAGAAGGATATTCAGAGTCTAGCTCTAGCGGCCAAGCTATTTCTACTATATCAGCACAAGAGGAAAGACAGTTGAAAAAACAATTGAATCAATTGGAGCGGGAAATATCTAAACTAGAATCTAATATTAAATCTATTGAGGAAGAAATGGCAGCACCTGATTTTTATAATAGAATAGATTATGCGCAGAGGATGAATAAGCATGAGGAACTAAAACTTAGTTTGGAAAATAAAATGACAGAATGGGAAGAGGTCGCTATGATATTGGGGTAAGTGGATAATGTATTATTCGATCTAACTAAATTGTAGTTCTTTGATAATCTCTGATATTGGTTAGGGCTTTTTTGTCCGTATTCTCCCAATTTTGAAATTAGAGTTAAAGGATTTTAGTATGTCATTTTTTACCAAATATTCACCTCAGCTTGTATATCAATACCAAATTTTTCTTTAACCAAAGTTTGAATTTTTTGTGCTAAGTCTAAGATTTGCTGGCCTTGACCATTTCCATAATGGACCAGTACTAAGGCTTGATGTTTGTGAACACCTACATTGCCGTGAGTTGTGCCTTTAAAGCCACATTGTTCTATAAGCCAGCCAGCGGGAGTTTTTATTTCAGTATCAGAAACTGGATAACTTGGCATGTCAGGATATAGCTCTTTAAGAGATAAAAAGTGCGACTTATCTATCACAGGATTTTTAAAGAAACTGCCGGCATTGCCTATTTCTTTAGGATTGGGCAGCTTAGACTGTCTTATTTCTATCACAGCTTGAGCCACGTCCTGAATGGTCGGCTCTACCACATCTTTAGAACGGAGCACATCCGTTATGGCACCGTAAGACAAATGCAGCGTGTGAGGTGGTTTATTGAGCTTATAGACTACATAAGTGATGAAGTATTGATCTTTGAATTGTTTTTTAAATACACTTTCTCTATAGCCAAAAGCACACGTTTCATTGTTAAATATCCGCTTTTCGCCAGAATCCAGGTGTATGGCTTCTAAATATTCAAAACACATATTTTGCTCCACTCCGTAGGCACCTATGTTTTGCATGGGCGCAGCACCTACACTGCCGGGTATTAGAGCCAAATTTTCTACACCACCATAATTGTACTCCAATGTCCACAACACAAATTCATGCCAGGATTCGCCACCACCTACACGTACATTTACATGGCAGTCATCTTCGTACGTTACTTGAATACCTTTTATATTATTGTGCAAGATGTATCCATCTATGTCTTGGGTCAATAAAATATTGGAGCCGCCGCCTATTATTTTTATTGGGGACAATTGACTTTTGATGACTTCCAATAATTCATTCTCACTATTGATATCAAGGAGTCCTTTGTGTTCTACATCAAAACCAAAGGTGTTGTAGTCCTTGAGGCTTATATTTTGTTTAATTTCCATGAGCGCTTATAATTCACTTTCAGGATTTGATATTTTTTTGAGCATGGGTCTATTGAGGTCAAATTGAATACCTACATTCAGACTTCTCTGGGTCTCATCTGGGTGAAAACCATATCGAACAAACCCTTGAGTTGTGAAACCACTGAGGCCAAAACCATATCCTACATGAGCAATATAAGTAGGGAAAAATGCTCTCTGAACTCCCTTTGTTGCGAATTGGTTTATGACACCATAAAGTTCTGTTCTATTGTACTGTATACCACCACCTATGTTGAACCCTTGTGATATTTCTTTTTCAAATCCTGTGATTCCTCTAAAATTTAATTTAGCTATGATAGGTATTGCCAATGAACCCATACCTTTATATTCGCTTGTGGACAATGCAAAAAAACCGACAATAGCTTGTGATTCTAATGAGAATGAAAACTTTTGGCCACCTATCCAAATTTTTGGGCCTAACCCCAAATTAAGAATTGCACTACCTGCCGAGGCACTTTGAACATTTTCAACAGTTGGATTGGTATATCTTTGATAAAGGTCTATCGTGCCCGTCAATCCATAGCCAAATTGACCCATAGATAGAGTGGAAAGGCTTACAAATAAAA
>DAIPYV010000173.1:0-7186 GCA_036782555.1 Saprospiraceae bacterium | reverse complement strand
GCCTATATCGTTTTTGGGAAAGTCGGTAGCATGAGGATTTTCATTTTTTAATAGTGTGATCTTGATAGAAAAAAATAATATCGTGGACAAGGTACTATACATTGTTAATAAAAACCAAATTATTTTCTTCTTTTTTTTGACATATTTTTAGATTTAATGCGAAGATGACACTTTTTGGGGTAGTTGATATTGGGTGTTTTTATTTTTATTATCGCCATTAATATTACCCACAATAATGTGCGAGAGAATTGAGTATTGATTCAGTTTAGATGATAAGAATTAAACCTTAGTTGCCATAGCAGTAGTCATAAAAAGGTAAGTTTACTGACTTTGGACATTTAGATGCCCTACCCTATTGCGCATCATATAAAATCCCAACACCAGCAGTAAACTCATAGCTGCAAATACCGCATAAGCTGTAGCAAATCCATAGTGGTCAGCCAAATACATAGATGCTACTGGAGCAATGATGTGAGCTGCGCCAAAAGCCATGGTGTACAATGCCATGTATTGACCTTGTCTATCTTTTGAGGGGCGAAAAACTGCAAAATTTATCATAAAAGGCATAGCAAACATTTCTGAAAATGTAATAAATGCGATATAAACAAAGGCAAATAACAAACCAGGAGTACCGACTAATAGAGCTACGAAACTCAATATCATAAAAAAACAACCAAGGGCTATCATTGGCATGATATGGGGCGTATATTCTAATCTCCTAACCAAAGGCATTTCCAACAGTGCAATAATTAAACCAGATACAGCCAATACCATTCCTATCTGTCCGCCTGAAAGTCCCCATTCTCTATCAAAGAATACGGGTACACTAGCAAATAACTGAAAGAAACCCATAGCATAAAACGAGACCAACACAACAAAAACTAAGTAATAACTATCTTTGTAGGCAGAGAGACCTCTTTCTGCCTTATTGTGTACGACTTGAGGCTTGGATGCAGACTCATAGGGTAAAAAATACCTCAGCAGTGCCGCTGCAAACAACAAGACGATAACGTTCACTATAAATATCCACTCAAAATCTAAGTATTGTATAAGCAGACCACCTACAGCTGGGCCAATGGCATATCCCAAGTTGATGGCAAAACGCATGAGAGAAAACGAGCGCGTCCGGTTTTCTGGTTTGGAGTAGGCAGCTATAGCGACACTATTGGCGGGCCGAAAAGCATCAGCCAAGAATGCAAACAAAAATATGACTAATCCAATCCAATAAAACTGCGTCAACCACAACATCAATACCAAAACCGTACTACTAAGTATCAACGAGTAAAACTGCACATGATAATATCCATATTTATCAGTCAACTGTCCACCCACATATGCACCAGCTACACTTCCCATGCCATAAGTCATCATAATATATCCCGCATGGGTCAATGAAAAATCAAGTTTTGAAGTCAAATACAAGGTCAAAAATGGAATGACCATAGATCCAGCTCTATTTATGAGCATAATGAGACTCAATAACCAAATATTGCGTGACAGACCAGAAAAAGCATCCCGATAAATATTAATGATAGATGTATATAATGTCATAGCTAAAGGCCTAAAAGTTCTTTGGCATTGGCTATAGCGGCACTTGTAGGAGGATTGCCAGACAACATTTTGGCCAGTTCGTCTATGCGCTCTTCTTGCGAGAGCTCTTTGATGGCAGTGACAGTGCGCGCAGCCGTATCATTTTTATACACCCAGTAGTGTTTGACGGCCTTTGACGCTATTTGTGGCGAATGTGTAATACTTATTACTTGATGGTTTTGAGAGAGTTTTCCTAGTATTTCTCCCATTTTCATAGACACTTCACCAGACACACCACTGTCTATCTCATCAAAAATCAATGTAGGCAAAGTCATCGCCTCGGCCAAAAGAGACTTTATACACAAGGCTAGTCTGGACATTTCACCACCTGATGCTGTGTCTTTAAGGGGATGGAACTGACTGCCTTTATTAGGCGCAAACACCAAAGAAACATCGTCAAACCCCGTTGGTGTGGCTGTATTGAGCGGTGATATTTGCACTTTTATTTTAGCATGTGGCATGGACAATTCAGTGAGAAGAGCTTGTATGTTTTGCTCAAACTTTTCAGTTATGGATTTTCTATTTTTTGTTATTTGTTTTCCAATGGTGACCAAGTCATTTTCTAGCTTTTGTATAAAGCTTTTGAGTTGTTCGATTTCATTAGAAATATCCGTAAACCCATCTAACTTAGCTTGAATATCCAACTGTATTTTTAATAAATCTTCAACTGTCAGTACGTGGTGCTTTTTTTGCAAACGGTACAACAAATCCAACCTGGCTTGGGTCTCAGCGATAGCCTCTGGGTCATATTCTGTTTTATCAGCTACGATGGAAACTTCTCTGGCCACATCAGTCAATTCCTCTTTAGCGGCTATCACTCTATCATAAATCCCTTGAAACTCCTCAGATAAACGTGCTATGGTGTCAAAATGATTAAGCAAAGATTGCAACTGACCTGTAATAGCATTTTCATCCTCCTCTAATCCATGGGCCATCATAGATGTATATTTTTTGATATCTTCTGCTGATGTCAATTTCTCCAAAGAATTTTCTAATTCTTCCTGCTCTCCCTCTTTCAATTGAGCAGATAGAAATTCCTCCATCTGGAAGTTGAGAAACTCACACTCCTGAACTGCATTTTTATTTTTTTCTTCTAAGTCAAAAAGCGTTTTTTGACCCTTTTTATATTCCTTATATTTTTGATAATAATCGGTTAGGATATCTTTATTTCCAGCGAGGACATCTACTATTTTAATTTGATAATAAGGTTTTTGAATATCCAACGTATCAAACTGTTGGTGAATGTCTATCAATTGTTTGGCTAGGCCCTCTAAAACATCTAGAGTCACAGGCGTGTCATTGATAAAAGCCCGGCTTTTACCCTGAGGTGATATTTCTCTTCTGATGACGACTTCATCCAAGTAGTCTAATTCTTCTTCATCAAACCACTCTTTTAATTGGTAAGTGGCCACTGAAAATGTCGCTTCAACAAAACATTTGATAGCATCGTCATACAATACCTTGGTATCAGCTCTTTTGCCCATTATCAAGCCCAATGCGCCCAAAAGTATAGACTTACCAGCCCCAGTCTCACCTGTGATGATAGAGAGATGCTCTGATAAGTCCAATTGGAGCTTATCAATAATAGCATAATTTTGTATTTCTAATTTTTTTAACATATGCAGCGCAAATGTACGTCTTTTTGTGATAACAAATAGGGATAAAACAAAAGATTTTTCTACTTAATGGTATTAAAAATAAAGACATCTTACCCTACCTTAATCTTTGATAACAATAAAAATAAACTTCAAAATAAACGACAACGGCCTACCTTTACAGGCAAGCCGTTGAATTTGAGATTGAGTTTTGAGTTACTAATACAATATGTAAAAATAATTCAAACCTCGATAAAAAAAATATATAAAGTAATATTACTCGCCTAACTGAATAGTATCTGGTGCTGAACCGCCTGAAACAATCATAGCAGTAATCACACACAATACAAACAAACTAATGGCTAAACCCCAAGTTACTCTCTCAATAAAATCAGATGATTTAGCTGCACCAAACATTTGATTGGCAGCCGTTCCGCCTAATGTAGAATCAATACCGCCTCCTTTAGGGTTTTGAATCAGTACCACTATCATAAGTAATATACAATTAATAGCGATTAATATGGTTAATAAAGTACTCATAAACTATTTTTAAACTACGTTTTTAAAAGATTTTCTATTTTCGCCGCAAAGTAACGACTTTTTTCTGGATTTTTATGCATTAATTGCTCATACATTTTTTTTGCTTCATCAAAATGTCCTTGATGCACCAATAAATCAGCTAGGGGTTCTGATACTAAACTGCTAGATTTTGTTATGGATTTATTAGCTATCTGAGCCAATTCACGCTTTTTCTTTTCCTTTAATTCTTTAGCAATTTTTTTATCTATATCATTCCTTTTGAAGGATAATAACCACTTGCTATAGGAAGTTATACCAGCAAATTCATCTAATCTAAATCCTTTTTTCTTTTTTTTCTTTTTTCTTTTCAATTCAGTTTTGCCAGCATTAATGACTTCAGGTGATAAATCATTTGTACCATTTTCAGTTTTGGATGCACTCAGATGATTTAAAACCTCATTGCTTACATCTGAATTTTGATCCAATAACTGGTGGTCTGGCGGACTCAACTGAGGTGGTGTGATTTCATTAATTGGCTCTTCTATTATTTCTACACTTTCCATCTCATTAGATATCGGCTTTTGAGTAATTTTATTGTCAGATAACTCCACATTAGTGTTTAATTGTTCTGTTTTGGCCACACTATTATCATCCATTGGCTCTATATCTTTTTTTAACGAGTCTAAATCTAAGTTCAAAAGACTATTTTCTTGGTGCATAGTCTTATCTAGATTTGGAATATCCTCAAACAACCCTATACCAAAAACTCTCATGGTAGGGTCAGTATTTCGTAAAGCAAAATCGTGAGCCAAAGGCTGAGACATTTTTTTAGCCAGTAGAATATTATAATTTTGGTTAAAAGCTGACTTTACGATCAAGTGCTCTATTTCCGTAACACTCAATTCGTCCAATGCACTTTGACTTTTTAAAAACTCACTTGGTAAAAAATCTATCATACCACAAAGGTATAAAAAAGGAGTTCATATTATATGATCTTTGAATAGAAAAAATAATTATTAATATGTTTACTTGGGTATTTGAAATAGTCTCATTAACTTTGCCATTTGTAATAGAGCAGTATTTAATTAAATCAAAAATAAATTTTATGAGTATTGGGCTTTTGAAAGGTAAAAGAGGTATCGTATTTGGTGCTTTAGATAGTAAATCCATAGCGTGGAAAGTGGCAGAAAAATGTGTCGAACAAGGTGCTAATATTGTATTGACCAATGCACCCGTGGCATTAAGACTGGGAGAAATAAATAATTTGGCTGAAAAACTCAATACCATTATTATACCTGCAGATGCTACAAAAGAGGAGGATATCCAAAATCTTTTTACTCAAGCTATAGAGCACTTAGGGGGTAAGGTAGACTTCGTACTACATTCTATAGGAATGTCTGTCAATGTGCGCAAAAAGAAAGCCTACACTGACCTTAATTATGAATGGATGAAAACGACCTTCGATGTATCAGCCATTTCATTCCATAAGGTAATGCAAACAGCTTATAAAATGGATGCAATAAATGAATGGGGATCAATTTTGGCCTTGTCTTACATAGCGGCGCAACGAACGTTTCCAGACTATAGCGAGATGGCCGAATCCAAAGCATTACTGGAAAGTTTTGCCAGAAGTTTTGGCTACCACTGGGCTAAAAAGGCAAAAGTAAGAGTCAATACACTGTCTCAATCACCTACTGTAACTACAGCAGGAAGCGGTGTGAAAGGATTTAGTGATTTCTTCGGTTACGCCCATAAAATGTCACCTTTAGGTAATGCGGATGCTGAGGCTTGTGCTGATTACTGTATCACATTATTTTCAGATTTGACGCGTATGGTGACTATGCAAAATCTTTTTCATGATGGTGGATTCAGTTCTATGGGTATGGCTCCAGAGTTATTGGATGCAGAATAACAGTTCGGTATTAGGCATAAGAATTTTGTCAAAAATAAAACAGGTTTCGTTGGGGGAACGAAACCTGTTTTTCTTTTTTACGCCTCTTGGAAAATCCTATCTCCAAAGATGATAATAATCATCAAGGCCAATGTGAAAATAATCATGAGTTAAAATTTTTACAAAAATAGGTGTTTATTTGACATGTTTCAAGAGGTAGCTTCCATTAAAGTCATTTTTATTAAAATTTTAACACATTAAAATGCGTTTTCAAAGCATGTTATAAACGTGATAATGTCCATAAGAAAAAAATATCTTCTTTACTTCTTCCTCTCAATTATATGTGTTGTCATCATTTGGCCCTTGCCTCCAGCCTCTATAAGCTATAGTAAGGCATTATATGATAAAGACAATCAGCTTTTATCAGCCATCACATCCATTGATGAGCAATGGTGTTTTCCATTAGACAGCGATATTCCACTACCCTTGGCATTGGCTATAAAAAAATATGAAGATGCTTATATGGATTATCATCCTGGAATCAATGTCATCTCGATAATTAAGGCCCTCGCCATCAATATTAGAAGAAAAAAAATAGTCAGAGGCGCTTCGACTTTGGCCATGCAAGTGATGCGCATGAGAATGAAAAACAAGCATCGTTCTCTATCGAATAAAACATTTGAAGCCATTAGTGCATTGAAATATAGCCTTATAACTTCAGACAAACAAATCATCAACGACTGGGCTGAAATGGCACCCTACGGGGGCAACGTTATAGGCGTCAAAGCGGCCTCTTTAAGGTATTTTGGCCGGGATTTATCTCAACTCTCTTGGGCAGAGTATGCCCTTTTGGCTGTCATGCCCAATAGCCCTGGCAGAGCCAATTTAAAAACGAATAGGATAAGAGTTTTGGCAAAAAGAAATAGTTTACTCAATAAATTATATGAGCAAGGTCTCTTTCAAAAGGATGATTTATTGGTGTATTTAGACGAAGATCTACCTGAAGAAATAAACAGTATACCCCAAAATGGGTACCACCTGCTTAGATACTTAATAAAAAAATATCCAGAAAAGCACATCTTCTACACCACCATTGAAGAAAAAAATCAAAAAACCCTTCAAAACATTACACAATTAGAAGCAGATTTTTACAGGCATGATGATATCAAAAATATGGCCGCCATAGTGATTGATATAGAAAAAAATGAACTTTTAGCCTATGTAGGCAATGTTAAGCAAGTCAATAATGTTTTTGAATATGTGGACATAGCCCAAGCACCTAGAAGCTACGGTAGCTTATTAAAACCATTTTTATACGCACAATCCCTGGAATCAGGACGTTTTTTACCAACGGAGATTATTGCTGATATACCTACCACAATAGGAGATTTTCAACCCAAAAACTTTGACGAAAAATACAGAGGTGCTGTCAGGATAGAAGATGTGGTCATTCAGTCACTTAATGTACCAGCTGTAAGACTACTCAATGAGTTAGGCTTGCAAGAATTTTACGAAAACATCCTAACTTTCGAGTCACAATATTTTAGTAAGGGCGCACATCATTACGGACTAAGCCTCATACTAGGTGGTG
>DAIPYV010000172.1:0-7351 GCA_036782555.1 Saprospiraceae bacterium | reverse complement strand
AGGTCTCATCATGCAGCTGATCCGCATAGCCAGCATAAGCAGGTCTAGGTACATATACGATGTTGCCGCTATACTCTCTATGGTCACTTAAATCATCATCCTTGTCAGCGATAAACATATTACCTACCCCGGCAAACAAGTAGTTAGGATTAAAATTATATTGCTCTATGCAGTTTTTGAGCAATTCCACTGTGGCGTCCCGTTTTCCACGCATGATATCGCTCATATTTTGAGGATGATAACCCACAGCTTGGGCCAACTGTCTGAAAGATCTAATTTTATTATTCTCCTTTAACGTTTCTATACATCTAACGAATCTTTCTGTTACCTCCTTTGACATATTTTTATTATTTATTATAAATATAAAAAAACTACATTTATCAATCTGAGGACAAAAGTAATCAAATATATTTAATAAAAAAGTAATATGTTAGAAAAAAATTAATTTATTCGTTTTTTTCGTCAATTATACCTGTCTGTTTACCAAAATAATCTACAAAAAGTTGCATGTCATTGGCCAATTGTTGATTATTAGTAGCTTTGAAATAAGTGTCAGCAAGTGACCGCAAAGTCTGGAAAACAAATCTATCCATTTCGACGACTTGCATCTCAGTAGTCCACAAATCTATTTTGAGCGTGTCTTTATATTCTTTATCAAAGACGGCCAAAGACATGGCCTTACACTCAGAAAAATCTTTGCCGTTAGGATTATCTTCAGATCTCCATTCTATTGTTGTAGGGATTTTGTCTTCGTTTAGGCCTATCTCTATTTCTATCAGTGATTTTTTAACTACAGGTTTACTCATTTGAAAAATTTATTTATATGTTTTGTGATTCTATGTATTCTATTTTATTAGTGGATATTTTGGCTGTTTCAATCATTTTTTTGGCCACATCTACCGCTTTAACTGGTTTGTACTTAGACATGGGTCCAGAGTAGATAAAACCCATATATTGACTTAGTCTTTCAGCCATGACTTCACCTTTTCTGTATTCAGATCTATTCCCTAACAAGAGAGAGGGTCTGACAATGATTGTAGAATCAAAATTTAAAGACATTAAGTCCTCTTCCACTTGTCCCTTTACCTTTGAATAATAAAACCATGATTGGGTAGAAGCCCCGATAGCTGATACCAAAACAGCTTTTTTAGCACCATATCTTTGGCTCCATTTTGCGCCCTCTATGGTATAAGTGTAGTCGATTTTGTAAAATTCAGCTTTACTCCCAGCCTTGGCCATAGTTGTACCTAAACAAAGAAAGACATGGTCAATATTTTCATCAAGTACCTCTTTTTGAATATGATCAAAATCTATAATTTTTTCAATTAATTTTGGATGCTTTATACCTATAGGTCTCCGTCCTACCGCAATAACTTTAGAATAAAGATTATCCTGCAATAAAAAATGGATCACTTGTTTGCCCACTAATCCGGTGCCACCTAGTATTAGAGCCTTCATAGTAAATTACTTAATGCTTGATCGAGATCAGAGACTATGTCTTCCACGTCTTCTATTCCTACTGAAAGCCTCACTAGACTATCAGATATACCGTTTTGTTCTCTTGTTTTTTTGTCAATATTTAGGTGCGAACTCGTGGCAGGGTGAAGCACCAATGTATCCACATCACCCAATGTAGGCGCCTGTGTACAAAATTTTAGATCATTGATAAACTTTAATGTGCCTTGTAAATCTGTGTCCAAATCAAAACTTAGCATACCACCAAAATCTGTCATCTGTCTTTTTGCGAGAGCGTGATACGGATTGGACAATAAGCCATTATAATTGACCTTGTTAACTTTTGGGTGTTTTTCTAGATATTCGGCTACTTTAGATGCATTTAGACTGTGTCTTTCCATTCTAAGAGCTAGAGTTTTCATCCCCGTATACGTCAGCCACGCATCCCAAGCATTACACGTAGTCCCTAAAAGCTTAATGGTCATTCCAAGCTTTTTCTTATACTCTAGATCATGACCTATTATGACACCCGCTATTGAATTGCCGTGGCCATTGAGATACTTGGTGGTAGAATGGATAACAAAATCTATCCCAAATTTCAATGGTTGCTGAAGTAATGGTGTACAGAAAGTATTGTCCACGCAAGTGAAAGCACCATATTTTTTGGCCAGTTTAGACAGAGCATGTATATCTAAACATTTCATAGTGGGATTGGCAGGTGTTTCTATATAGAGTAATTTAATGCTCCTATCTTGCAGCAAATACCTCTCTACCTCATCTAAGTCTGACAAATCGATTTTATGTGTCTTAATGCCTGCCTGAAACAACACTTTTGAAAAGAGCTCTGTAGTCCCGCCGTACAGATCACCTTGTGTCAATATGGACTGATCTTTTGATAAAAGCGACATCACCAAGGATGATATGGCAGACATGCCGCTACTCGTCATAAATCCATAGGCATTTAACCCTGTGCCCAAGGCCTCGAGATCCGCTATCTTTTGGGCTGTGGCATCAATGGTGGGATTACCATATCGGCTGTATACGTGTCCATGATTTTCGCCTTTGAATATTTGGATGCTGTCTTCTATGTCTTCGAAGGCAAAAGATGATGTCGCATAGATAGGCATCACATGTGGTTGTGTGGTCTTACCGTCATGGTATTCTTTGACACAAAGCGAGTGGGCGCTGATTTTTTTTGTAGGCATAAGCATTAAGATTAAGTCACAAAGGTAATAGAAAAAGAAAATATATCTTTAGAATAGGTCTACCTTTTCATTAACTATACTCTAACACTTGACATACCTCCATCCAAATGGAGTATCTGTCCGGTCATCCATCTACCACCTCCAGTCAATAAGAAAGTGGCTAAATGTGCCATATCTTGGGGACGCCCAACAGATTTTAAAGGATGCCTTTGTCCAGCGGCCTCTATTTTTTCTGGAGTTGATAAGAGCTTACCAGCTAATGGAGTTTGGGTCAATGACGGCGCTATGGCATTGACTCTAATCGTCGGCGACAACTCTGCAGCCAATGATCTAGTTAAGCCTTCTACCGCGCCTTTGGCCGTAGCAATAGATGCATGAAATGGCATACCTTGCTGAACGGCTACCGTACTAAAAAGCACTATCCCGGGATATTTTTCTGATTTTTTCAGCCCATTGAGACATGCTTTTATACTTTTGACAGCACCCAATACATTGATATTGAAATCTTCTAAAAATTGACTTTCAGAAATAGATTTGAAGGGTTTTAAAACTATGGAACCAGGACAATATACCAAACCATCAATATTATCTGGCAACTGTGATGAGTCAATTTCACCTTTCAAAATATCTAATGAAATATGCCTCAGTTGATTGTTTTCAATTAAATCATGGGATTGTCGTGAAATGACAGTAACGTGATGTCCATCCAATATCAAATTTTCTACTATACTTCTGCCTATACCTTGACTTCCACCGACGACAACTATATTTCTATTGGTCATTATTTACATTTTCTTTGAAAACATATGAAGTTCTGTTTTGTTTCCAAAAAAAGCTATTTAGCTTTAGCGTAATTGAGGATATAATCTATATCTACATTCTTTTCTATAATTTCGATGGCTTTACGCACTTTCCAAGGTGTGGATCTATTGATTTTGACTTCAATCTTATTGATGCGTAAGAATGCACCGTAAGTATCTAAGTTGGTTTTAATGAGCGGCAAATTATATTTCTCGATGTATTTTATGGTATGTTTGTCCATTTGGCCCTCTCCAGTAGCCACTATACCTGATAATGGACAGTTTTCGATACCATTTAGAGAGGCCATAGTTTCTATTTTTTTCAATGCATCGTTCATGGACCTCGTAGCTACTACCAACAACAAGTCTTGGGAACTTTTTAATTCTTTGAGATCAATCAGGGAGCCAGCTATTATGCTTTCTACCTTGTTATTGACAAAATCAGCATTGTATGTGACGACGCCTTTTACGGCTTCCGAAACTGATTTTATGAGTGGGTAGGCCAATTCTTTTTCGTAAGGAATGACACCGAGAAGAGGAATATCCCTAGTGGCCAGCCATTTTCCGACGTATTTCTTAACTTTTTCTAATTTTTCAGGTATGACTTTATTTATAATGACACCTATAATGGGAACATTTTCTTCCCTAAATAGTGCTGTACACATATTGAGCATATCTACTGTACTGCCTATGCCGCCTTCGACTATCATGACCACACCAGCATTGAGCAATTTGGCTACTCTTGCATTGCTGACATCAGCGATACTACCCACGCCTGGGTGACCTGTCCCCTCAAAAATCGTCAAATCATGGGTGTGATTGAGCTTTTGAGAGGAAGAATAAAGCAATGACTCGAGTAATCTGATATCAGGATGGTCTAGATAGTGCTCTGTAGCACCTGGCCCTAAAATAATAGGACTGTGAAGCTCCGGGATAGGATCAAAACCAATCAAATCTGAAAATAAAACGGTGTCCTTATCTACGCGCAAATCATGGATATCCAAAAACTTTTGACCCACGGGCTTACTATATCCTACATTGATGTTGCGATTCATACAAGCGGCTACAAGGCCCAAGGTGGAAGTGGTCTTGCCCACGTGTTGACTTGTAGCAGCTACATAAATATTTTTATAAGGTGGCTTCATTTCTTTGAATTTGCTAAACTAAGTCCTTTTGGCCTAAAAACTCCAACTCATTGGTACCTTTAGGGTCAGCGCCATATTTGTTAGGACCCTGTGTACCTTCTGTAAATAAGAATACAAGAAGTATAATAGCACCAATTAATGGTACTAATGATAAGAAAATGAACCAGCCACTTTTATCAATATCATGCATCCTCCTCACAGATACCGCTAGTGTAGGAATAATCAAACCCAAAGCATACACAAATATAATAGCGGTGCCGAGCCATATCAATGCCTCACTCTTCAGAAAGATGCCTAATAACATAGGAATGTAAAGCAGGATAGCTATCAAATAATAAAATAATACAAAATACCAATACTCCTTCCTCCTAGCTCTGCCATCAAACTGAGCATACTTGTTTTTAATGACGTCCAAAAATATTTCCATGATTTAAAAAGTTGAACAGAAAATTAATGGCTCAAAGAAACAAAAAATATGGAATATACAAGTATTGTACAAATAAATATTTAAGAACAAAATCAAAAAATAAAAAAAAGCCAACCGAAAAATCGATTGGCTCCTATTTTATTGTATCAGAATGCTTATAGGGTTAAGCGTAAACTGACTCTTTTTTAAACTTCATGGCTAAAAGAGCATAAACTATAGCTCTATACTTGTTTCTATTAGATTTTCCCAATTTCTCAATTACTTCATCTATGGCCGCGTCCAATTCTGGACCATCAGCTAAACCTAATTTTTTGATTAAGAAATTTTTCTTAACTGTGTCTTTTTCAGCTTGGTCAGTACCTGATACTAGTGACGCATCAGCCAAATAAATAGATGGTCCTAGACCTTTTGTTACTTTTCTCAAGAAATCGTCTGGGATATTTAGACCTAATTCTTTGGCATTGGCTGTGTAAAGTGCCACTTTTTCTTCAAATTTGCTCATTGACTTTTTGTTTTTAAGTTATAAAAAATAATGCGTATCTTATTTTACATAGATACAGATACATAGACGACAAAATTTAATTCATCCACATAATGTGACACAAAATTAACTAAATATTTCAATATAACAAAAAAAAGATATAAATATTCTTAACAACTCTTATAATCTTAGATTTATTTGTTAAATTTCTAATAAAACACCTCAGAAAAAATAACAATTTTTCAGATAAATAGTCTTGATTTTTGGTATTTAATTTTAATGTAATCCTTCAATCTATGAAACGATTTTTTACTCTTTTGTCATTCACTTTAGCCCTCGTTACCATTTCATGTAGTACCTACAAGTCTAATGACTATGAGCGGCAGGTAAATAAAATTAGGAATATAGCTATCATGCCAGTCAATATCGTGTATACGGGCAGAAATCCTGCCAACATGACATCAGAACAGATGAAGGTACAAAATGAAGAGGAACAAATTGTCTTTCAAAAAACTATTTTTGAAGTATCAGCTAAGAGACAAAACATGAGGAATGTTCTGATTCAAAATCCTAACGAAACACTTTCAAGATTGGAGAAATCAAATTTCAATATCTACAACACGGATGGTATAAGTCCATCAGAACTAGGTAAGATATTAGGTGTAGATGCTGTCGTATTGTCATCACTCACCAAAAGGAGATATCGAGGAGACGATGAGTCCATGGCCATAGATCTAGCGCAAACCATACTGAGAGAAACAGTCAATAAACCCCTACCACAAATCAATACAAGGACCAATGACATTCACCTTAGCATTGCACTAGTCAATGCGCATGATGGTAATACTATATGGACTAATAATAGACGAGGACAAGTCAACTGGGATAGTTCATTGGACCTTATCATAGAAAATATGGCTCGTCAAATAGTGAAGACTATGCCAAGGAAAAAAAATAATTAAGGACTCTACCCTACTCTTTATCAGAATAGTTGACCCTAAGTATATTGATTGTTTGTGGCGTTATATTACTACAGCTTAGATTTCCCATATTCAGGAATGGAAGATACAAACAAAATACAAAATATTTTTTCTCTTATCGTCGAAAGTCTGTCTTGTAAATATCTGATTCAAAACATGCGACATCAATTGTATTGAATGGCGCTAAAATAATTATTTTCTATCGTATAGCTCCGAAAAATATTTACTTCTGCCTAATGTCTCATGGACCTAAGACAATGAAATATAAATCTTCAATACATGATGTCATCCTCCTTAAATGATGTCTGCATGGGCTGGTATTCAATGAGCTATGACAGATTTAATAGTTGGGTCCGTATGAACCTATAAATATTAATCTATGAGGTTACACCCGGATGAGCCAAAAGGAAATAAATGCCAATATGGCAAATTAACCACATGATAAAAAAATACCCAAAAAACAGCTGAATCTAAAAATATTTATATAAATTTGCACTTTAGAATAATGTACATTTTTAGCATTTCGACATATTGTTTCGTCTTTACTGATGCTTTAAAATTAGATACTGACTAAATAGTAAATAAAGCTTAAATACAGAATAATATTTTGATGCTACGCGGTAAGATGGTGCGACTTATCGGCGGCGAAGCCATGTGGAAGTTAGAAATCTGAAATCTGAAATTAGAAAGGATTTTTGGTTGATGATTGGTGATTTAACTGAAATTGATAGTTAATGGTTAATGGTTATTAGTTAATGGTTAATGGTTAATGGTTAATGATTAATGGTTATTAGTTAATGGTTAATGGTTAATGGTTAATGGTTAATGGTTAATGGTTAATGGTTATTAGTTAATGGT
>DAIPYV010000171.1:0-7579 GCA_036782555.1 Saprospiraceae bacterium | reverse complement strand
TTGAGCTCCTTATACGCACTGACAAATATTTCTAAATTTTTTGTAATTTCAAATAATTTATCATTATAGTAGGTAGTGGGTGATATACCCAAAAAAAGAACCGAAGCCAATAATATAAATCTTACTTTTTTTAACATTAATCCTTAATTATTTTTAACAAAATATAGAACGAAATTTATCTATGGATAGTATCATATAAAATCATTAATTTGACTAAAAAGTTCGTCGGGTGCATCGACATGGACCCAATGACTGGCATGCTCAATGGTATTAAAATGCGCATGGGGTAAAACCTTTTTTATATCTTGGATGTCATCATCATGGATATAATTGGATTTTCCACCCCTAATAAATAGAGTTTCTGTATCACAGGGATGATTAAATTTCACGCCGTCTATAATGTTTTCATAACGTAGGTATAGCGTGTGTAAATTAGCTTTCCAGTTAAAACCTCCGTTGGGGTCTCGTGAAAGATTTTTCATTAAAAACTGTACAGTTCCCTTGTCATTCAATTTAGACATCAAGATATCTTGTACTTGACTTCTGCTTTCTACAGTATCTATGGGGACGGCAAAGAGTGCATCAAAAACTTGATCGTGTCCATGATGATACTTTTTGATACCTATGTCAATGACCACAAGTTTTGACACCATATTTTCATGTTCAGCAGTGAACTGTAATGCCGTTTTACCACCCATACTATGGCCAATAATGGTAGCATCATGTATCCAATTATCAGACATAAAATGAGCTAAATCATCGCTCATGAGTTGATAGTCCATTTCTGAAGTATGTGGTGATTTGCCGTGGTTTCTCTGATCTATTAATATCGCCATATACCCAGCTTCTTCCAGACGTTTAGCTAATAGAAGTAAATTATCTAACATACCAAAAAGACCATGTAAAATAATGACGGGTGGCCCTTGACCTATTATTTTATGATTGAGAGATACGGTCATCCTTTGTTTTTATCGGTTATTATTGTCCTTTACCTTTTGTATGATTTCTTCGTAATAAGTTTCATACTGCGGCAAAATATATTGAATATCAAATTTCTTAGCCTGCAGATAGGCCTGTTCTCTAAACTCTGAAAGCTGTGTATCATTAGTCAAAATGTCTATACATCTTTGTGCCATACATTCTACATCGCCTACATCGCATGTGTAGCCTGTGACACCATTGATATTGACTTCACCAAGGCCACCAGCATTGGATGATATTACTGGAACTTCACAAGCCATAGCTTCCAAAGCCGCTAATCCAAAACTTTCATTGGTGGATGGCAAGATAAATAAATCGGAAATAGCCAATAATTCTTCAACAGCTTCTTGTTTACCTAAAAATCTAATTTCGTCGCAAAGTTTTAAACTTCTGCACAAATCTTCCATAGTTTTTCGCTCTGGACCATCACCAATAAGTAATAATTTGGCTTTAATCTTTTTAGAGACTATTTTGAAAGTATGTATCACGTCCTCCACCCTTTTCACTTTTCGAAAGTTGGATGTATGGACCAATATTTTCTCTCCATCTGGCGCTATAGCCATTCTAAAGTGATCCTTATTGGTTTTCCTAAACCTTTTGAAGTCTATGAAATTATGAATGACTTTTATATCTGTCTTTACATTAAATGTTTGTAGAGTTTGCTCCTTGAGATGATGTGAAACCGCTGTGACGCCATCAGAAGCATTGATAGAAAATTCTACTATTGGCGCGAAAGAATTGTCCGAACCTACCAAAGTGATATCTGTACCATGCAATGTCGTGACTACGGGTATATCTATGTCTTGAGTCTTGAGTATTTGTTTGGTCATGAAGGCCACAGCGGCATGAGGTATAGCGTAGTGTACGTGTAAAATGTCCAATTTTTCATATTTAATGACATCTACCAGCTTACTTGCCAGTAATGATTCATATGGTGTGAATTCAAAAAGTGGGTACTCCATATTGGTTACCTCATGAAAATATACATTAGCGTGAAATGATGTTAACCTCACAGGACGCTTGTAAGTAATAAAATGTACTTCGTGGCCCTTGTCTGCCAATCCAAGACCTAACTCTGTGGCTACGACTCCGCTACCTCCAAAAGTGGGATAACAAACTATTCCTATCTTCATGTGCTTCTCTTTACTACTGACAAACACATAACAATAAAATGATTAAAACGTTGTAAGGGCAGAACATTAATGCAATAAATGGATTGGAAAAGTAGGGTTATATTTCTAATGTAAGTTTGAAAAACAAAGAAATTCTTCCGATAAATGAAATCAATCAATTCCTTCAATTCTATCGTGAAAAACATTTACTAATTTGTAATCTTCGCTAATTTTACAAATTTGTTGCCATCGGTTTTCAATTAATAAATAAAACTGTTTCATTTTTACATTTCCAAATTTTATGTGAATTACTCGTGGTGGCGGATTGCTAAAAAGTATCTTCTCAGAAAAATCTCTGTCTTTTGTGACTATAACTAAACTGTTTTTCTTGACATATTCCCAAATCATATTATCTTCCCATGTGTCATTGATGTCAATCATGTGAATGTATTCCTTATTATTCCATATAGAAAAATAATAAGGTAAATTTACATCAATCAAAAATTTCTTCATGCCGTGGCTTTAATTATATATCTCCTATTCATCAAGTCAATGGCAAATTGTAAACAAGCATCAATATCTTCACTCTCTAGACTTGGATATTGGTGCAATATTTCCTCTTTAGTGTCTCCAGCTTGCAAAAACTCTAATATTGTTTGGACAGTGATACGCTTACCTCTTATAGTAGGCTTTCCATTACAAAGTTTATCATTTATTGTGATTCTACTTGATATATTATTCATATTTCTGTTTTAATAATCTTGTTTGACAGATTTCAATAAGATATTGCTTGAACTTTAATCTAATTTGGGTTAAACGTAATCAATAAAAATATAGTTCCCTTTATAGTTGATTTTGATGTGATTTCCTTAATTTCTAATTCAATTTTTAAGTCATAGATTTTTAACAATAAAATGATTAAAACGTTGTAAAGGCAGAATATTAATGCAATAAATGGATTGGAAAAGTAGTATTAGGGGTTTTAAAGATTATCTTATTTTAGAAAAATCTCTCTCGGCGCACTCTGTAGAAGCCTACCTCAGAGACGTGGAAAAACTTTATTCCTTTATACAAATGACCCAACTCAATCTTTCTCCGACCCAACTCAGCTCCGAAGACCTTACAAAATTTGTTTATTACATCAATGACTTGGGATTAGAACCCAAAAGTCAAGCCCGTATTATATCTGGGATCAAAGCATTTTACAAGTTTTTACTGATAGAAGATATGATGGATAGTGACCCCTCCGAACTTTTGGAAAGTCCAAAGTTAAGACGTTCGCTACCTGACGTCTTGAGTCACGAAGAGATATGCACCATACTTGAATCCATAGACATGTCTTTGCCACAGAGTCAGCGCAATAGAGCCCTACTAGAAACCCTCTACGCATGTGGTCTGCGCGTGACAGAGCTGATTACACTTCGCCTATCCAATTATTTCCCTGATGAAGGTTTTGTCAAAGTCATAGGTAAAAATAATAAAGAGCGTCTTGTACCCATAGGTACTTCAGCTATTAAACACATTAACCTTTACATAGCTACAGAAAGGATGCACCTTCCAGTCATTCACAAAGAATCTCAAGATATCATATTTCTAAACCGACGTGGAAAAGGTCTCACGCGAGTTATGGTATTCTTATTGATAAAAGATTTTGTAGCCAAAGCAGGCATCCAAAAGTCTATAAGTCCGCATACTTTTAGGCACTCCTTTGCAACCCATCTAGTAGAGGGTGGCGCAGACTTGCGAGCAGTGCAAGAGATGTTGGGACATGAATCTATCCTCACTACAGAGATTTACACACATTTAGATAGAAGATTTTTAAGAGAGACTATAGAAAAGTTTCATCCGTTGAATAGAGAGTGAAAATGTAGAAAAAATGGGTATAGTATCTCTAACAATTTCTGATATCACAGGAAAAGTTAAATGGAACCAATAGCTAAACGATGTTCAATTAGGTAAAAATGTATTCAGACAAAAACTGATCAGCTCTAATAATGCACTCATTGTCACTGTTTCTTTGGGAACTGAAGTCGCTACTCAAAAAGTTATTTAGAGATAAAAGAGATTTACATTTGAAGTTTTTTTAAATTCAACAGTAATTTAAAATATTCAAAAATATACGGGGCTAAAAAGAAGTATTGATATGGCAATATTACCACTTTCGATCAATATTTTCAATATTTTTCAATGAAACACAAAAATACATACCTTCGTTGAGTACATTTTTGCTATCTTTCCCTTTACTATTTAGCCTATAAATAGCCTTAATCAAAATCCACTTCCAATGAAAAATGTCAATACAATATTTTACACTCTTTGCATTTTAGTTCTTACTCTTGGTTCAAGTAAAATAAATGGTCAAAACTTCTCACCTGTCAAACACAAATGGCAACCGACTGATAATTTTTATTCTACTTTAGTTCAGTCAAAAGACAATATTCAACTTTCAGCAGTACAGAATATACTTAAACCTCATGGTATCAGAGTAGCTGTAAAATTGGAAAATTCTTTTGTTTTAAAATCAGATCGTCCTATCGAAATAGATTTGTTAAAAAAATACAATTTAGAAATAATTGAGCCCGATGATAGGCCTGAAGAAGCATCTAGAAACCAATGGATAAATGAACTTTTTAAAGATAAATCCAATCAACAAATAGAATTGTTAGACACCGAAGAATACTTTGCAGAAGGTCAAGGTTGTTTAATCGACGAGCAAACTCCTCAATATGCCCTTTTGCGAAATGGTGGCAACAAAATATTAATGTGTTACAAAAATCCTTGGGAACTTTGCGATACAGATCAATGGCCAGTGGTTTTGAAAGAAATTGACATTGTCAAAATCTATATTGGTGATATTCATGCTCGAGTCAATCAAGAACAAGCGCGATGTTTTATAAAAGCCCTTTTAGACAATGATATCAAAATAGCCATTGAACACGGAGGCTTATTGGATTGGCATGCCGATAAAAGAGACAAAGCTGCAGAAACTTCATTTACTCAAGATTCTATTACTTTACAGTTTCTCATAGATATGATTAAAGATATCGACCCGTCGAGAAATATTGATATTTTGGACATGGATGGCCCATTGAGGCGTATGTTGTTTCCCAATGATAAAAAGTCAAATTTTCACACTTTGTCATCAGCCATGGATGAATTGTATAAGGTAGTACGACTTTGGAAAGATTTCATTCCTGATGTAAAAATCAATTTATTGACCAACTTCCCTAACTGGTCATGGGACAATACGCCCGCCTACTTTGCCATAGATGGAGAGAGTGGTGGATATGGACAATATCGAGAAGTCATGAACCAACTTCGCTCAAGAAATAGAGATCTTTACTATAGAATTGATGGCATTACGATAGACAATCCATACAATTATGCTTTGGGTATAGCGGGTACTAACCAGCCAGACATCATCAAAGATGTAGATTGGATGAAAAGAATTTTGGAATTAGAAGCCAATGCCAAACTTTTGCGTCTAGACGTGAATATGATTTTCAATACGGATGGCGCACGCAATGACTCTATGTATTATGCCCAAACATTGGCATTTATTCAAAGATATCGTGAGGAAGGAGGACGGCCCAATGGATATTGGATCCAATCCTGGTATGATGTACCTTCTAAGTGGCTGCCAGAAGACCAACCCTATACGATGACAAACATTGTCAAATCAGCCCTGCCACTGATCCAAATTGTGGAAGTAGATCCCAATAAAACAAGTGAATTTATGGAAGGTACTTCTATGGCCGCTCTATTTTTTGTCAATAATACGACAGCACCGCAAACAGGTGTGCCCACATGGACAGACCAGAAGCAAGCTGCGGCCCTAGCGAATATCGTCAATAATCTAGTTTGGTGGTCAGACATGGCCGCCCATTATGGTAAAGATAAAACCTTTGAAATAGAGCTTTTTGACTATAAAAATGAGGTCGTCCAGATGGATTTTGACCCCACAGAAGGCTATACAAGTGTAGGTGCCAACAACAGTAGATTTGTCGTGCCGATAATGGAACGATTGGGATATAGGCAGCCATCGCATATACTTTCTAGTCGTGCCTATGCGCACGATTTGCGCACAGAAAAAGAAACAGATTGGGCTTTTTGTGCTTACATTATTGAAGGAGCAGGCAGTGTTAGAGCCCACGCAAGTTTGCAAGGTCCCATGACTGTATTGACACGTGGAAGCAGCACCAATGGCTTTACCTTTGCACATGAAGTCGGGCATCTTTATGGGGCTTATGATGAATACTGGGAGTCGGGGGCTACTTTTAGAAACCAGCAGTCAAGATATGGTATTCCTAATAATAATTTTCACTGGCGAAACCATCCCGTTCAGCCGTCCATGATGGCATCTAGCTTTAGTGGAGGTATTTCCAACTACACAGCGGGACATCTCAAACTGATAGATAAGGTCAATTTCACTACCATAACTACAGAACCTGAAAATGCCATATATGAAGTAATATACACGCTCCAAAATGGACAAACATTAACGCCACAAAGATACCAAGGCACTACACAATTTCACTGGGGAGAAGGGATGCAGATACAATTGACGGCTTTTCCTGAGTGCTTTTTTGATAATAAAGTTTATACCCAACCAGAATGGTCATTGGATAATGGAAATAGAATTTCTTTTACAGTAAACAAAGATTTGCCTCGCACTCTAGACCTTACTTACCAATCTACCCAAGAAGAAGCTTTAGAATCGTTTACCTACTTACATACAGGAAATGCTTTAGCTTCGCCGTCTATAAGCTCTTTGTCGTCTGATGGTGATTTTATCGCATTTTCGGGTAGTCGGGGTCTTTCACTTTGGGATGGAGAGCAGCGATTCATTATAGATGACCAACGCAATCCTAATGCCGCAGGAGTCCCTTATGATGGTAGAGTCGTAGCCTCTAATGATATAGGCTCTTTCGCTTTTGGCAATGCAACGGGTCCAATAGTTTGGATAGATGGCGCCACTGGCAATGTAGGTACTGTCAATGTACAAGCGTCCTACAAAATCATGGCCTTAGCCAATAATAACACGATATGGTGTGCAGTAGGCGCAGACGATCGAAGTCGCGATGGTGAGGTAGCAGCACAAGGACTTCATAAAGTTGAGAACAATAGGATTACGATATTAAATAAAAGCAATTCCAATATACCTTCCAATTTTGTGACATCTGTGGTAGTAGAAAACAATGATAACTTATTGGTAGGATTTAATGGTACAATGGCAGTAGATCAAGGCCTTTATCGATATCATTTACCCACAAATCAGTGGGAAAACTTGAATAATCAACTCCCCAATCCAAAAGTAAAAGCCATCAAAAAAAGCGGGAGTGACATCATTGTCATTTTAGAGAATAGTTTTGTAAGGTATGACAATCAGCAATGGACTGTTTTAAATCCTCAGTTTCCAGCTAATACTACGATTTTTGATGTAGCCATAGACAGAGAAGGACATATTTATTATGGCGGCAATAATG
>DAIPYV010000170.1:0-7632 GCA_036782555.1 Saprospiraceae bacterium | reverse complement strand
TAAATCAAACATTTACGAATGGCTTTTTGTTTTTTTGTCATGTGCTAAAAAAATTATTTTAAAACATAATTCTACTTTTAATCTATTTCATGATACTTACAATTATTATACTCGTATTAGGACTGGTTTCCATACTCTATGGTGCCAATATTATGGTGGACGGCGCATCTTCCATCGCAAAAAAATTCAATATTCCCAATATTGTGATTGGCTTGACGATTGTAGCTTTTGGAACATCCACACCCGAGCTGGCTATCAGTACCATATCGGCTCTGAAAGGCTCATCAGATATAGCAGTAGGTAATGTTTTGGGAAGTAATATCGCTAATATTTTCCTCATCTTGGGTATCACAGCTGTAATTTACCCATTGAATATGCTGAAAGGAACAGTTCAGAAAGAAATACCTTTTAGTCTTTTGGCAGCTGCTTTAATATTTATTCTCATCAGTGACACTTGGTTAAACGGTAGTTCATCAGATTTGATATCTCGTGGAGACGGTATTGTATTACTATCATTTTTAGCTATTTTTATGGTTTACCTTTTAGAATTATCTAAAAAATCTGACGATAATGATGAGATAGCTATTCTTAATCTATCCCCTTGGCGTGCTACACTTTATATTATTGGCGGATTGACACTATTGATTGGTGGAGGTAAGTACTTTGTGGAGTCAGCTGTGACAATAGCAAAAACTTTTGGGTTGAGTGAAGCTGTCATTGGCTTGACCATAGTGGCCATAGGCACATCTCTACCAGAGCTTGCGACAAGTGTCATTGCGGCTATGAAAAAGAATGCTGATATGGCTGTAGGTAGTGTAGTAGGGAGCAATATCTTTAATATCTTCTTTGTTCTAGGAACAAGTAGTCTGATCACGCCTTTACAAAAGGGAAACCTTACTAATATTGACTTTTATGTATGTATATTAGCTTCACTTTTACTATTTGTATTTGGGTATATCATGGGGAAATTTAAAATAGTAAGAGCTGAAGGAGTGATATTTTTAGTACTTTACTTGATATACTTAGGATACCAAGTTACTCAAGTCATTTAGACATTTAGAATCCTTTTATTATAGATTTAACCATATCTTTTACTTGCTTTTCAGTATAAATGCCGCTACTGCCACATTGAAAACTTAATTCATGGTTGCCCTGTATCTTAACCAAGTAAAAATCATAACCTTTTTCGTCTTCATACTGCTTTTCGTATATAAAGCCGTGATCTATTTCTTCTACCACCTTATTAAAATAAGGATTAGACAATAAGTCTAATTTTTTTTGTCCTTTTAATTTTTCAACATCTCGGCTGATAGCATCTGTCATCAATACTTGTACATCATAATCCTTTCCATTGTTAATAGATACGTTATTTTGCACACCTTTTGAGATGGAGCGTGTTTGGGCATCTTCAGGAGCATGTATCTCAAAAGCTATCCCGTACTTCAACAAACTAAGACCTTCTTTACGGACAGTTGATGACTCGTTATTCTTACAAGACAAAACAAGTAAGAAAATAAAAACATACAAAATTAATCTCATAAAGCTTAAATTTATAAAGATACAAAGGTAGAAAATAAGAAGTTCTTTATTTGTTTTTCCCCCAAAAAAAAACTTCACATGAGCTTAATAATTATAAAATTTTATGAAAATTAAAAGGAATATCCACCTTAACGAATAACATAACACGTAACATTTAAAAAAATAACCAGTAATATTAACAGATAATCAGTGCATTAAATCTATCACACTTTTCATATTATAATTATTAATATGTTATTGTTTTGTATTTTTGTATTTTTTTCGCTTTCCATTTAGTGTTACCTTTGTGTTATTATTTAATAAAGGAGTTTTAATTGTGAAGTTTAAAACAGAAGATTGAGCTCTAGAATAAATAGTACAGGCCGTGTGTTTTGAGTTTTTACACGACCCACAGAGTTTTGGATATGTTTATGGGATTATAATTTGTAAATGGTCGCTGGGGGGCGACCATTTTTTTTTTAAATATATGCCCACCAGCCCACTAAAAGTGCAAATTTTTATTAATACAAAAAAAAATCAAATATTGACTAAGGGTTTTTTGAGTACTAATCGTATTAAATAATAATACAAATCATCAGATATGAACCACCTTTATATTTTTAACGCCCTTTCTGATATAAATATATTCAGAAAATTGACAAAAGTAGAAATAGACACTTTAAGCCATAGTGGACACTTGATAAAGCCAGGAAAAAATAAATTAGTCTACCATATAAATAGTCCTAAAGAATATGTTTATGTTGTGATTAAAGGGACTATAAAACTAGCGGCTGAAACTTCATGTCAAAAGGTATTGACCAAAGAGTTGGTTTACAAAAATGAAATTTTTGGTGAAAATATATTTGGTGGCGAATTAAACAACAATGAATTTGCTGAAGCATTAGAGGATAGCACATTAATCGCTTTACCGATAGAGTTATTCAAAAACCTAGTCACTGAAAATTCGGATTTTGCATCTGAAATTATGAAAATAATTGTTCACAAGTTTCATCAGCTCGAAGAGAGATTACAGAATTTTGTCTTCCTCAAAGCTAAGGAGCGCATCGTCCAATTTATATACCGAAATGGCGAAAGTCGAGGTAAAAAAATAGGAATAGACGAATGCCTAGTGGACCATGGCATGTCCCATAAAGAAATAGCCTATCTCACTGATACGAGTAGGCAAACTGTAGCTCGTATAATGAATGAGCTCAAAAAAGAAAATATCATTCATTACACTTCTTACAAAAGTGGAAAAGTGTTGATTAGAGACTTAAAAACTATAAAAAACTACTCAGTTTCGGCATCATGACTTTAAGTGGGATTAATTGAAGTTAATAATATTGGTTAAAAATGCCCAGCATAAATAGTAAGCTATTTGTGTCTGGGTATTTTTTGGGGTGACAAACAAAGTTTAAGTATAATTTATCTTGTATCATACTTTAGAATGCGTCATTCAGCTCATAAGAGTATCCTATCTATCTATAATTTAAAGACGACTGACCATTATCTAAATGACCGCTAGTTAAAATAATCCCATTATAACTAGTACCCTATCTGTGTGATGTCCGGTATGAGTTAATAATGTAGTCATCCCGTAAGAATCAATATCTAAACTTTATTAAAACTTACATGAAAATTGATAAACAGAAATTCATTTTATAATGGAAATACATGCATAAACAAAACTATAAAATTAATCCACTCTTTTCATTAGTAACTGATGTTACACGCTAGTAAAACCAAAGGGCGTACCTTTGCAGCATCAAAAAAATTAAATCATGTTATTTCAACACATTTATGACAAAACATTGGCTCAAGCCAGTTTTTTAATAGGATGCCAAAAGGCTGGCGTCGCTGCAGTGATAGACCCAAAAAGAGATGTAGATACCTATATCGAGATGGCCAAACAAAACAACATGACCATCACACACATCTTCGAGACACACATTCACGCTGATTTTCTATCTGGTAGTCGCGAATTAGCGGCATTGACAAGGGCCAAGATGTATTTATCAGATGAAGGAGGTCCAGATTGGCAATACCAATTTCCTCACGAAAGCCTGAAAGATGGAGACCAAATAAAAATGGGCAACCTTATCTTTGAAGTTATACACACACCTGGACACACACCAGAAAGTATCAGTATCTTATTGACAGATGTACCTGCGAGCAAAGAACCCGTTATGTTATTTACAGGGGACTTCGTTTTTGTGGGAGATATAGGTCGTCCAGATTTATTAGAAAAAGCTGCTGGATTGGTAGGTACACAAGATGTTGGCGCCCTACAGATGTATGACTCAATAAAGAGATTTGATTCTCTGCCTGATTATATCCAAGTGTGGCCAGGACACGGAGCTGGTTCTGCATGTGGTAAATCTTTAGGTTCTGTACCAAGCACCACAGTAGGTTACGAAAAAATCAGAAACTGGGCTTTACAGTATAATGACAACAAACAAGGATTTATTGATTACTTGCTTGCGGATCAACCTGAGCCACCTAAGTACTTTGCGATGATGAAGCATCTCAATAAGGTAGATCGTCCATTATTGACAGAAGTGCCTAAGCAAAAAGAACTTTCTTACAGTGAATTTACAGACGCGATGAGCCAAGGCATAAAAGTCATTGATACACGCAATAAAGCTGACTTTGCGAATGGATTCATACCCGGAAGCATAAGTATTCAAGGCAATAATTCATTTGCGAATTGGGCAGGTTGGTATCTCAATTATGAGGAACCCTTTATACTAGTGGCTGCTCCAGAAACACTAGATGATTTGACGCGCAAATTGATGAGAATCGGCTTGGACAATGTCATGGGATATATACCATCAACGGATGTTTACACAATTAATGGTGGACAATTATCTACCGTAAAAATGACAGATATCGACGATGTGAAAGCCAATATAGGTAATCCTAACACTCAAATAGTAGATTTAAGAGGTGTGTCTGAATACAATTCAGCACATATCGATGGTGCTGAAAATGTCTTTGTAGGTACTATCTTAGACAATTTGGACAAAATTAGTAAAGATAAAAAAGTCATTATCCACTGTCAAGGTGGAGATAGAGCGTCGATTGGATACTCTTTACTCACAAAAGCTGGATATTCCAATGTAGTGAATTATTCACCAGGAATGAACGAGTGGGTAGAGCATCACGCTCCAGAAGTAGAGATGGCTTAATACATTATAGTTGTCGTTGAGTTGAGATAGGGTTTGAGAAATTCCCAAAATTTTCGACTCAACGGCATTTCATTTTTTTTTAATATACAATTTTATGTTTTCGTTTTTAAAAAATATATTCAATACTGAAAGGAAGTCAGATGATATAAGCGTGCAGGCAGATGCTGTATTTGTGGATGTGCGTAGCAAGGGAGAGTTTGCATCGGGACATTTACAAGGGGCTAAAAACATTCCATTAGAGCTGATCCAAAGTAGTGCTGACATGATAAAAGGTTTTCCGCAAGCCATACTATATTGCAGAAGCGGAAACAGAAGTTCACATGCAGTCCAAGTACTCAAATCTATGGGTTTAACCAATGTCATTGATGGCGGATCTGTATTTAGTGCCCAAGACTTAGTCAATAAGTCAGGTCATTTTCATACCATCATTGTCAAAGAGTCACAAAATGTACCAGTATCAAAAGATTCATTAGCCAAAGATGTAAAGTCGCTAAAAGTCTTAATACCCACGGATTTTTCACAACAAGCGGAGTATTCTTATCTCATGGCTCAAAAATTAGAAGAGCATTTGACTCTTGATTTGCATTTTTTGCATGTTATGGACTTGCCTGAATCTGTGGAGATAGATGCTGACGGAGAGATAGTCACATGTGGTGAAATAGATATCACCTATGTCAAGGAGCAGAAACAAATAGCTGAGCAAAAACTAAACAATGTTCATAAAAATTATGGCAATAAAGTAAAGACCCATTTAAAGCTGGGTAAAATCACTGATAAAATCAAGGAATTTGCTGAATCTGAAAACTTTGACCTCATAGTGATGGCCACTCAGGGCTCGTGGGGGATTAAAGAAAAAGTACGCAAAACACATGCAGAAATAGTTTCTCATAAGACACTCATACCGCTTTTGACTTTGATGTGTGACAGGTCAGATTTGATTATCCATCACATATTATTCGCAAACGACTTCACTAGGGAAACTCATATTAAATTATCTCTAGCTGAAAAGTTTTCTAAATATTTTGGAGCGGAATACACACTTTTACATTTAGCGCCTCAAGGAAATGAAATAGATAAAGCTCAAGTGTTTGAGAGAATGGACGATTTTGCTAAAAATCAAGGTATTACTACTTATGACAAAAAAATAGTGCAAGCTCAAGACGTGGAGTCAGGAATCAACGAATTTTTAAAATCAAAAGATGCAGATGTATTATTTATTGGCACTCATGACTATTCTGGCTTTGTCAATAAAGCGGCATCTGAAGCTGTCATTAGGCATGTCTTCAAACCCATTATTACAGTTCATCTTTAAAAAATAGAATAATCAAAATGATAGAATTTTTAACGCAAAGTTGGTCTTGGTGGTTTTCAGGACTAATGATATCAGCTGTCATGTTCATATTGCTTTTTTTTGGCAAGTCTTTTGGTTTTTCGGCCAATTTGCGCACGATATGTGCTGCAGCGGGTGCTGGAAACAATGTCAGCTTTTTTAATTTCAATTGGCGCAGCCAAATATGGAACTTAGTTTTTTTAATAGGTGCCATTATCGGTGGTGTCATATCAGGGACGGTATTAAATAATCATACACCACCAGATATCGCAGAGAATACTGTTAAGGACTTGAAAGAATTAGGTTTTGCAGAACCCACGTCTTTACAGCCCTCAGAACTCTTTGACTGGGCCAATGTGATGACTCTGAAAGGATTTTTGGTATTGGCCATTGGTGGATTATTTGTAGGATTTGGTAGTAGGTATGCTGGTGGCTGTACATCAGGTCACGCCATCAGTGGTTTATCTGACTTACAATTACCCTCTTTTATTGCTGTCATAGGGTTTTTCATTGGAGGTTTATTGATGACACACATCCTATTTCCTATTATTTTCTAAAATATACTATATAGATGAAATTATTAAAATTTTTAATCGCAGGTACTATCTTCGGGATAGTCATGGCCAAATCAGAAGCCATATCTTGGTATCGAATACAAGAGATGTTTAGATTTCAATCATTTCACATGTATGGAATCATAGGAGTGGCTGTCGTTTTAGGTGTCATTGGCGTATTTTTGATCAAAAAATACAAAATCAGAGACTTTAGTGGCAATGCCATCACTTTTTACCCTAAAGATAAGTCTTATCCACGTTATATCATTGGCGGTGCGATATTTGGTATGGGTTGGGCATTGAGTGGAGCCTGTCCAGGA
This sequence comes from Saprospiraceae bacterium, assembly GCA_036782555.1. Taxonomy (GTDB): domain Bacteria; phylum Bacteroidota; class Bacteroidia; order Chitinophagales; family Saprospiraceae; genus OLB9. The sequence goes on along the minus strand of DAIPYV010000170.1, from coordinate 722 downwards.
CCTATGGTGGTCAATATTGGCTATGGCTTTTTGAGTATGTCCATTGTCTTTTTATTCGCTATTATAGGGACTTATTTATATGGTGTTTTAAGAACCAAACTCCCCCATTAAAGATGAGAAGCCTACTGTTAGTTTTCATTTGTACATTGACATGGGCCCTATCTGCTCAACAGACCCATAGTGACATAAGAAAATCATTGGATGAATCGCATATACAAATGGTGGAAAAAGATACCCATTCATTAGGTATGTGCTTTACCAAGGCACACTGGGAAGCCCATTCACGAACATTTTTGATGTCCACTATTAACAAAAGCGGTAATAATCATTTTGCTTTTGAGTGCCATTTACTTTCATTGATGTATTACTTCTATATTGATCAAAACCCTGTACCATATATCCAGCTGTTTTTTCTTCTGTAAAAGTTTGCCACATCGTATTTAGTGTTTTGTTGAATTGTTGTTGGGATATTTTTTGTGCGCCTATGAGTTGACCATTTTTGTATGTTCTATTGTATAAATCAAATTTATCAGTAACAGATAGCCATACCGTTCCTTGTTTATCTGTGCTATAGATTTCTAATTTAGCTTCTAACCCATCCATATCACTATTTGCAACCGGGCTATTACTAGCAAACTGATAAGGCGTCAACATAGGATACGACTTAGTCAGCGGATCCACACTCAAAAACTTCCCGATGGCAGGATTATAAATCCTAAAGC
>DAIPYV010000169.1:0-7656 GCA_036782555.1 Saprospiraceae bacterium | reverse complement strand
TTCCTAATTTTGTACATCATTTACACTAAAAATTAACGTTGAGTACCCAACCCATTCAAAGCCCTACCCTTTTATCAAAATCCGGCTTCGTTCAACTAGTAAAGTTGATGAAGCCTTTAAAACAATATTCCATGACTGGCTTTTGTGGTGTGGCTTTCATCAACTTTCCTTTGTGTTATGCGGAAATTTCACAAACCACCACCAATAAACAAAAAGATTTTAATAATGAGCTTTTTAAAAAAATTATTCGGGCAAAAAGAAATAGCCCAAGACAACAAAACGGACAAAAAGGACTTCGAGGTGATAACTGACCCAGAACGAAACAAAAAATTTGAAGATGATTTACATAAAATAAAATCGGGTCAAATTGACAAAGTTTTCCCTATTTTAAAGCCAGGAGATTGGGTTGGAGTCAAAGCTGGTGCTCTAAGGCAGACACTAATTGGAGATAAAGACAGTCCTAAATTGGTTGTTGGTTTCGGTTATGATGCACCAAATAATTTTGTTTTTTTAAACTACTCGGACTATCCAGACAATGATGAACTTGGTCAAATGGTGGAAAAAGCGTACGAAAACTTACACCATTACGAGGTAACTTTTAGTGAAGTAATTCCAAAAAAAGTACTAGTTTTCGACGGACAAGATTTTTGTAGTGAAAAAATCTTAGATGTGAAGTTTATGAAATCCCTTCAAGACTTTTTAGGTGGAGAAAAATTAGTTGTGTCTATACCGAGAAGAAGATGTATGATGGTAACCAATTCATTTGAAGAGGATGGTATTTTCGAACAATTTATAAAAGTACACACCGATGCTTGGAATAATGATTCATATGGAAATCCACCAATTATAAATTCATTATTTGTTGTTAAAAATGGCGAAATCGATATGGTCAAAGACTTGTGATAAATAAACTTCCGCTAACAGCTAAGTTTTCGTGGTGTGCGTAGCACAAGCCATGAAGAACCGTCTGAAATCCCAAACTTTAAAGACCGATTTAATCTTGCGCGATTTAAGAAAAATTCTATAGTGGCTATCGAGACATTTATATCCACACATTCAAACTATGCAGTGACATTGAATGATGGATGGACTATGGTTGGAAACAAAGGTGGATATATGGCACAGCACGAACATACTATTGTAGTGACAGACAAGCAACCCATAATTTTGACGAACAACAACGAAATTTGGTAAGAAAATAACAAAACGAAAATATATGCACTTACATTAACTTTCCATTTATACCTACACCGAGCCCTCACAAATGCCAAAATAGATTTGTAGTATTAGGCGCTTTTGGAGATCGTCAATGTATTAGTGTTGTTGTATTTTTTTTGCTAAATGGATAATTCAAGCACTTTTTTGAAATTCATTTTCAATATCTATGTATATTAATTGGCGGTGTAAGTAACGGTTAAAACAACTTTTAAAAATCTCTAGTGGTTTATGCCCTCTATCTTCTACTTTTCATTCTGGACTGAATATTTTCTTATTTTATTTTAATTCCATTTCGTTTTTCAGGTTTAGATGTTTTTTTAATATCCTCTGACATGATTGAAGAAAAATCGAATTTAGTAATGTAATATAGTTTCGGCTTAACGATTATTAGATATGGAATTGCCCGGTTTTCAGGCCGCTGATAGCAGAGATAAATTTTTCGTCAAATCCAAATAATGCAGTTGAACTTCGATATAAGAGGTAAAACAGCAATATTTGAGCTGAATTGAAAATAGAGTTGATAGAAACATCCAAAAAACCTAAAAGTAAAGGAGTACAAAACAAAGATTTACTACTCCTTTACTCAACACAAAATTAAAGATTTTTTAAATTAATTATTTATACACTCAAAGATTTTTTTGAAAATATCTGTATTCTCATAAATACCTTGAAACGATTCTGCACACTTACCAAATGTAAAAACAGGAAGCATTACAGCTGTATGATGTTTTCCACCGAATGTAATACTTATTTCATCAGGTTTAGCTCCCTTCTGTAAAGCTACAGCACCAGTCTCATGGTCACCAGTCACAATCAAAAGCGTGTTTGGATTATTTTTAACAAACTCTAAGCCCACTTCCACAGCTTTTTGAAAATCAAGTTGCTCTTCGAGCAAAAATTCAGCATCATTATTATGACCGGCCCAGTCTATGTTTGAGCCTTCCGCCATAACAAAAAATGGTTGTTGTTTATCAGCAAAGTAATCCAAACTTTGTTTTAGAGATAAACTTAGAAAATTATTACGCTCGTTGGCATACTTAGGCATACCATTTTCTGAAACTAAAAATGCATATCTATTGGATGGAGTCAATTTTTGCTGAAAGTTTTGAATACTGTCCACGATAAAATTATTATCCTCAAGTTGTTTAATCAGATTTAAACTATCAGCTCTTGATGCAAAAAATTTATAGCCTCCCCCTGATATAAAATCTATACCAGAAGTTGGGAGCTGGGCAGCTATATCCTCTTCAAGATCTCTATCCTTAACGTGGGCATAAAATCCGGCTGGTGTAGCATCAGTGACTGAAGATATTGAAATCAATCCTGTAGCATATCCCTCAGAGCTTAATAATTCCGTCAAATTAGCTATAGCATTTGTGTCCACATCCATACCAATGGCTCCATTATATGTTTTTTGTCCAGTAGCAAAAGCTGTTGAGGCGGCCGCCGAATCTGTAAATTTATTTGATTTAGAATGAGTTCGGATCAATCCAATAGAATTGAAATTGTCAAAAACCGATTTATCTCCGTTCAAATAATATCCTGCTGTAATTTGAGATAATCCCATGCCATCTCCTATCAAAATGATAATGCATGGGCTTACTTTGTTCGTTGCAACTTGTGCATGTAAAAATGTAACGACAAAAAGACTGAAAAATAACAGATTTACTACTCTCATTAATATCCAGGATTTTGAACCAAATAACCTTCAATAATAGATGAACCATCAATAGCTGTTTGTGGTATTGGGAATATCCTTTTATTTCTATCGTTATTGTCTTTTTCCGTCCATGTACCTTCATACTTTCCAAATCTGACCATATCCGTTCTACGTTGGCATTCCCAATAAAATTCAAATCCTCTTTCACGGAATAGGATGTCTAAGTCAATATTATTTAATGCTGGTGGTGCTGGTGGTCTTGCAGACCTAGACGCACGAACAAAATTGACATCATTTAATGCAGCACCATTATTACCCTTTCTGAGCTGAGCCTCTGCTCGCATAAGATAAATATCCGCCAATCTCAGGATAATAATATCGTGTTCGCCCCGAGCCCGCCCGTTATTTGAGGTCTTACTAAATTCATATTTTGATACTCTATAGCCAGTATTATAATCACTTCCCTGTGTCGTAAAATCCACCAATTCTGTAAATGTCACGGGTTTGGTGGGTCTATTTTGACTTAAATAAAACAATTGTGCTACCTTAAATTTATCATCATCGCATCTCACAAAGTTCCCACTGACTCTAATTAATCCAAATTGATCGCCTCTAAGTATGCCTCTATTATAATCAAAATCTTCAGCCCTATAACATGTATCCATATTTACACCACCTTTAAATTTAAGATTTTCTTTGTAGAAACGAGGATCAACAGTTGGATCTTGACCAGCATAGGCATTCACCCATGATCGGTAAAAATCCGATGTAATAGCGGGACCATCAGTACCATTGGCACCCGGAAACTGGGGCAGTGGATATTGATCACTAGAAAGAGAAAAGTAGGCAAATCGGTTATGGCCGTTTAAGTCATTCCTTTGATCTACAGCAAAAATAATTTCTGTATTGGTGTTATTATCATCATCAAATATTTTAAAATATTCCTCAGAAAGCCTATAATCATTGGTATTGATAATCTGGTCACAGTATCGAATGACCTCATCCATATCAGATGTTGTAAATTGGAAATTGACAGCATATCTGTCTCTATATACAGCTGCATTTAAGTGCAGCCTAGCTAATAACCCCCATACCGCAGCTTTTGTCAATCTGCCGTGCCCTACTTCCTGTTTTGTTCTAAGATTTGGTTCTGCTTTTTTAAACTCTTCGATTAGGTAATTGAGTGCATCCGCGCCTCTCAATATTTCAGAAGTAACTCCTGGATCATCTTTTTTAAATACAACCCCGTAAAGATCATAAACCAACATGTTATAAAATGCTTTCATACCTATCGCCTCAGCTAAATAAGTATCTTTGTTAGGGTCGTTAGTGGTAGGTATTTCATTTATAGCTGTCACACATCTTGAAATAGCTTGTACTAGAGGGTTCCATGTATTTCGCACATTAGCGGTACGGCTATTGTATGTATGCTTGTGCAACTCCAAATAAATACCATTATCTCCCCAGTCTGTACCTCCACGATAAGGTAGTATTGCTTCATCAGATGTGATTTCTTGTAAAGCAAAATAGGTAGTATGTAAATAAATATTAACTAATCTACTATAAGCTGGAGCAAGAATGCTTTGGCCTGGATTATCCGCGGGAAGTGCAGTACTGAAAGTCTCATCCAAAACCTGCTCTTCTAAGTCTGTGCAACCACTAATTATTAAGAATGTTGCTAAAAATAATGAAATAAATATCTTATAATAACTCATTTTTTAAAATTTTTACTTTGTTAGAAACTAAAATTTAATCCAAAAATTATGTTACTGGCTCTAGGGTATGATAGATAATCAATACCGTAAGAGACAACACCATTTATATTTCTCTCAGTATTGACCTCTGGATCAAATCCATTATACTTTGTTAACAACCATAGATTTTGACCAGTGACGGTAAACCTGACATCACTAAATGATTTTAGAAATTGTATGTTTTTAGTTGATAGATTGTAAGAAATAGCTAGGTTATTTAATCTCAAGAATGATCCATCCTTTAGATACCTAGTGCTTACGGGTGCAGCGTTTTGGTTTGACTCATTAGGAAATTCAACAGACTCACTTGTGCCATTTACCCCTTTGGAAAATCTTAATTTATAGAAGAAAGCATTGGCGGTATTATCATAGATTTTATTTCCTGCTACACCATTAAAATTAGCCACGATATCAAAACCTCTGTAACTTAAAGATCCATTAAAATTATAGATAACTTTTGGTAAGGCTGAGCCAGCTACGATTCTATCGTTATCTGTATCATTACCATCCATATCGACATCTGTAAATTTATTGAGGCCATTTTCATCTAGTCCAATAAATTCTTTTAAATAAAAAGACCCAATAGGATGACCATTTACATAACCATTGATTGTAGCTGAAGTTAGCCCTCCACCAGTTGCAGAGCCAGAAGGTATGACGCTATATGGTGAGTCTTTCACAATATTATCTAAAAATGTAATATTACCGCCTATAGAATATCCAATTGCTTTACTCAACTTGTTGGCATAATTCACATCTAACTCCAAACCGTTATTTATGACACGCATATCAGGAACATTGGTCCAAAATGTTCCTGCTGGCTGAACAGGATCAGCTGGAATAACCTCCAACAATATATCTTGAGATGTTTTTGAAAAATAATCTACCGTAGCTGTCAATTTATTATTTAACAAAGCTAAATCAAAACCTAAGTTGTATTGACTAGATACTTCCCATTGAATATTAGGATTGGCCAATCTTGTAAAGACCGTCCCGGCTGGATAAGTATCATTAAATGGGTAGCTTGCATTGGAGGATACCTCAGTTGTAAATCTTGCTTGTGTGATTTTTGAAGGTATTTCCTGATTGCCGGTAAGGCCCCAACCACCTCTAAGCTTTAGATCAAATCCTTTATCCTTCATAAACGCCTCCTCTGTTATTCTCCATCCCAATGAAAACGAAGGAAAAAATCCATATTTTCTGTTTTCACCAAATTTTGAAGAACCATCAGCCCTTAAAGTACCTGTAATCAAATACTTACCCTCATATTGATATGTAGCCCGTCCGAAAAATGATTGTAATTCATTGAGTATCGCAAAACCTCCAGGTCTATGATTGTTAAGTGTTAGGTCTTGACCTAATCCAGGGTTATTTAATGGTTCTAATCCATTATTGGGGAATCTGTCAATACTATAAGTTCTACCTCGTAGATTTATTTTTTGATACGAATGCCCAATTAAAGCATTTAAAAAGTTTTTACCAAAATTTAGATTGTATGTTAAATAATTTTCAGTTAATACATTTAGATTTGAGTTAAAATTTGTCACCAATCTACCTTCAACAAAAGGCTCTGGATTAGGTAAGTTTTGGAGATCTCTTTGAGTAAATGAATTGTCCACACCTAAATTAAGTTTATATTCGAGACCTTTCCAAAGCTTTACACTTGGCGAAATGTTACCAAGGATTCTATTATTAGTTGAATAATCTTTGAAATTTGCTATATCAAAAAGTGGATTTCCGTTTGCATCCCGAGCTGTAAATGTGGGGTTAGCTGACAATGCAGTTCCTATTACGCCCTGTGCATCAGGTCTTGAATTTGCAGTTCTTGCTGCATTTAAGTTGACTTCAATATTTACTTTTTCATTTAATGCTTTTTGGGTTATGTTGATTCTTCCAGAATACCTTTTCAAATCACTATTTCTGAGGATACCCTCCTGCTCTTGAATTCCGAAAGACCCAAAGTAAGAAAATGTCTTAGTACCTCCGCTCATACCGAGGTTGTGATTATGCGTGACAGCTTGCCTTGTTATTTCGCCCAACCAGTCTGTATTGCCTCCGTCGTCAATAAAAATTGCATTGATGGCTTGAGACTCTCTTCTAAATTCATCAGCATTAAAAAGATTCAAGTTGCTCTTCATATTTGAAAATGCTAGACTTGAATTATAGGTAACTTTGGTAGAGCCTTCTTTACCTTTTTTCGTTGTGATAATTATAACACCATTTGCACCTCTAGAACCATAAATAGCTGTAGCTGAGGCATCCTTTAAAACATCGATTGTCTCGATATCCTCAGGATTTATAAAATTCAAAGGATTGTTGGCAACACCAGTCGAAGAATTATCTATGGCAAAACCATCAATGATAAATAATGGTGTCGAGCCAGAGCGAATTCCACCAGGACCTCTTATGCTGATGTTGATGGCAGAGCCAGGCTCTCCATTTGAACCTACGACGTTGACTCCGGCCACCTTACCTTGCAGCAATTGTTCGGGCGAATTAATAATGCCACGGTTAAAGTTTTCATTTCTGAGAGTTTTGACCGCACCTGTTATATCTCGTGATTTGGCGGCTCCGTAACCAATTATAGTGACCTCTTCAAGACTCATTGCTTCTTTATCTAGTACTATGATTAAGTTGGAACGATCGGCAAATACCTCTTTTGTCTCATAACCTAAATAACTAACAATGAGTGTTGAGGGCATTTGACTCAAAATAATTTCAAAATTGCCATTAATGTCACTTATAACTCCAGTTGTTGTGCCTTTTTCCATTATAGTGCATCCAATTATAGGTTCATTTGAGCCAAACTCCAGTATAGTACCAGTTACTTTTGAATTGGATTGAAAAGCCCATACATTAACAGAAATAGTCAACAGGAAAATCACAGATTGCACTGCTTTAAAAATTGTTTTGTTTTCAAATTGTTTCATATAAAAAGTTTAAAAATTTCTCCAAAGGTATGTAGTATTCTTTGAAAATTCTACGATAAAAATCTTTATTATTAATAACTTAATATTCACTCTT
>DAIPYV010000168.1:0-7687 GCA_036782555.1 Saprospiraceae bacterium | reverse complement strand
AGCCTTGATTTTACCTGCCCGCTCACGTAGGCAGGCGGGTTATTGTTTTACTTCTCATAACGAAGTTCAACTGCATTATTTGGGATTAATGTTTGTATTTACCATTTGAAAATGTTAAAGTTCAAGTAAATACATAAATTTATTCAATTTTATTCATAACTTTGATATGATATTACGTTTATAGTTTATAAAATATACTCGACATGGACAAAATCTTTTATTTAGTGGCCTTATTAGCTTTTTTATTCTCTTCGTGTACAGACAGTACTCAGGATTCAAAAATATCGGAAACGCCATTACTTCCAGAAATTCCTTATGATTATCAAAATATAAGACTACCTGAGGGGACATCTCCAGCTTTTGGAATCATCAGAGATTTTACAATAGTAAATGGAAATCCAAGATTTAGTGGTGTGCCTGTTGATATCACGCCTAACGGAGCTACACTAGGTCGTGTACTCTTTTACGATAAAAAATTATCTCTTAATAATACAGTTTCTTGTGGAACATGTCATCACCAAGACAAGGCTTTTGCCGATGGACTTAAAGTGAGTAAAGGTTTTGAAGGCAGAACGACCACCAGAAACAGTATGTCCATAGTTAATCCTATAGCACAAAACAATTTATTTTGGGACTCTCGCTCGCAATCCATTCATGACCTTTCATTACAGCCTGTGCGTGACCATATAGAAATGGGTATGGAAAATATGGATAGATTGGTTAATAAGTTGAAAGACACAGAATATTATGCTCCTCTATTTAATAAGGCTTACGGAAGTACGGAAATAACACCTGAAAAAGTTTCAAAAGCACTTTCTCAGTTTGTATCTTCTATTACATCCAATAGGTCGAGATTTGACATAGGTTTACAAAATGGTTTTTCAAATTACTCTGAGCTTGAAAAGCTGGGCCATGACTTGTTTCATAGTGATAGACTCCAATGTTCTTCATGCCATGGTGGCAATAATTTTAGTGCTTTAGACGGTCCAGGCGAACCTTATGGTGGAGGCGGTTTTGATGGTGAAGCTGGATTGCGTGGTGCGACCAATATAGGTTTAGATTTGAATTATAAAGATCAAGGAAGCGGTAATGGCAAATTTAAAATACCGGGATTAAGAAATGTGGCACTGACATCACCATACATGCATGATGGTAGATTCAACACTCTTGATGAGGTTATAGAGCATTACAACTCTGGTATAATGCCTCATCGACATCTTGATCCAAAGTTTTTCAATCCTAATGGAAGTGTCAAAAAACTTAACTTAACAAACATTGAGAAGAGAGCCTTAGTCGCATTCTTAAAGACACTTACTGATGAGCAAATGATTAATGATCCGAGATGGAGCGACCCATTTAAGTCATAGGCGCTAAAAATTAAACAATCCAATTCGAAAGAGCCTCATAAACCCTTTTTTAGGCTCATAATAAAATAACATTTATAATATTAATAATTTGAATAAGATAACCTTTCAGGCTCTTTGTACTCTCTTTTTGTTATTAATATTTTTTGATATGGCAAAAAGCCAAATTACAACAAGAGCTGAACTAAATAAAAAAGAATCTAAATGGTTGGATACTGCTATAAAGGAAAATCAGAAGAAAAATTATAAAAAGAGCAACCAACTTTTTTCTAATTTATTAAAATCAAAGCCAAATTTTTTAGAAGGAAAGATGCGATTAGGAACAAGCTATTTTAATCAAAAAAATTATACTTCTTCTGAAAATTTAATAAAGGAGGTCATAGATTATGCTCCTGATTTTGATGTAAAGGTTTATTATACACTGGCCAATGTCCAACGCGCTCAAAAAAAATATTTAGAAGCTGGCCATAACTATAAAGTCTATTTAACAAACATTGATACACTAACTGAAAAAGCAATCAAAGCGAAGAGACTCCGCGACCAAATGTTTTATATCCATGATGCCATAAATAATCCAGTTTCTTTTATTCCATATAATCCAGGACCTAATATCAATACTTATATGTCTGAGTATTTGCCATTATTATCTTTAGATGGCAGTCAATTGTATTTTACGAGAAATGTCAAATTTCCTCAACAATTTATAGGACAAGAAGATATATATTTCTCTCAAAAAGACTCTTTGGGATGGAGAGAAGCGATACCTGTCCCAGATGTCAATACAGCTAATAATGAAGGTGCTTTTACTTTGTCAGCTGATGGTAAAACACTTGTTTTTACTGTGTGTGACCGGTGGGATACTTATGGCGGTTGCGACTTATATTCTTCTGTATATAAAAATGGAGAGTGGTCGCAAGTGGTCAATATGGGAAAGGAGATTAATACAGCGGCATGGGATTCACAACCGGCATTGTCAGCTGATGGAAAAACGATGATATTCTCTAGCAAAAGGTTAGGCACATTGGGTGGCTCAGACTTATGGATCACTCAACGCGCAAAAAACAATGCATGGACACTGCCCAAAAACATGGGTTCAGCAATAAACACACCAGGCAATGAAGAAAGTCCGTTTTTGCATCCTGATGGTAAGACGCTTTATTTTAGGTCGGACGGTCGATTGGGAATGGGTGGTTTTGATATATATTATACCAGATATAACGACACAACAGAATTATGGAGTCCCCCTCAAAACATAGGTTATCCTATCAATACTGAAGGACATGAAGGGGCAATGACTGTTTCCTTGGATGGTACCACAGCGTGGTATGCTACAGATATGAATCATGCTTCAGGTGAATTGCAAAATAATTTGGATATATATTATTTTGATCTGCCTCATCAAGCTAGATCATTGCCTACTACTTTTGTAAAAGGAAAAATAAAAGACGGAGCAACCCTAAATCCTTTGTCGGCAACAATTATTATTAAAGATTTAATCACTCATGATACTATATATACATGGCAATCAGATGAAGACGGAAACTTTATATCACCAGTAACAAGTGGTAAAAACTATGTGTGTATAGTGTCTTTGCCTGGCTATACTTATTTTAGCTACAATATTGATTTACAAGAATATCGCGCACTGTACAAACCCTACATATTAGATGTTGTTTTGTGGCCTATAATGGATAAGGAAATTGAGGAAGAGCCCTCTTTTATTCTTAATAACATATTTTTTAAATTGGGTTCATATGAGCTAAAACCAGAATCTATAACAGAAATTCTTCTCATATCTCATATGATGAAAGAAAACTCGGATATAGACATCATTCTCATAGGCCATACAGATAGTATTGGTAGCTACAAAGACAATCAATTGCTTTCTGAAAATAGAGCTAAATCTGTTGCTCAAGCCATCATAAATCAAGGTGTAAATGCTCAAAGAATCTCCACTTTAGGCATGGGTTCTACACAACCCATAGATGATAATGCCACTGAAGAGGGCCGCGAAAAAAACAGACGAACGGAAATGAAGGTGGTACGCAATAAGCGATAAAACCAATTTATCCCATTTCAGCTACTACTTCTTTGATTTCTGGCACCATGCGCTGTAGCATACCTTCTATACCTGATTTTAGGGTTACGGTTGATGAAGGACAGCCACTACAAGCACCTTGCATCACTACGGTTACCACACCATCCTTATAGGACTTAAACTCAATATTTCCCCCATCCATCTCTACCGCAGGTTTGACATATGTATCTATAAGTTCTATTATTTTTTGTACTATTTCTCCAGAGTCACCAGAGTATGACTCTTTGGCAAGTTCCGTTTGACGTGCAGCCATAGCTTCTTCAAATCCTTCTTTAATGATAGGCTTTTCATCTGCCACATAGGCTTTTACGAATTCTTTGAGAGGCAACATGATATCGCTCCACTCATAGTTAAACTCCTTAGTGACCGTAACAAAATTATTACAAATATATACACCTTTGACATAAGGAAAAGCAAAAATAGAAGTAGCCATATCTGACCATTCCTCTGCAAATTCTATATCTTTAAAATCAGCGGTACCTCTATATAGCATTCTATTAGTGACAAATTTGAGTGTCTCGGGGTTTGGGGTCTGCTCTGTATAGAGCATTACTGGACTTTTTACAGCTTCCATGTCTAATTGTTTTTTGATGGATAAACGTTATTGTTGTCACTTTGTTTAGAAGCATGATTGGATTTATTGGCTTTTATTTTAATTTTAGAAGTAAAATAAGAATAAAAAATATTCAATTGAGTACTTTTGTATTTTCTTTAAAAATATTTAAATATGCTTTTAGGTTTTAAAAAACCCACTAATGAGGATTGGTTAAATAAGATAAATAAGGATTTGAATGGCAAAAAGACTATTCACGATCTTGATTATATATTTGACAACATGAAGTTTTCTAACTTTAAAGGTCACGATACAAACAATCAATCAAAGTCTTTATATTTGAGTCCGTCTAAATCTTCAGTTCTTTGCTTAGGTAATAGTACAGAGGAAAAAAACACAAGGGCCATGCAATGTTTAGAATGGGGTGTAGAATCATTGGCCTTTGAATTATCTTCTGATGATGATATCAATGAACTTTTTAAAGGTATCTATCTTGAGATGGTGGATGTTTTTTGTTATGCTGAGTGTAAGACAGATATCGCGGTTGATTATAATTTTACCAGTAAAAATATTCACATTATTCAAAAAGATAGACCTACCTATCTGTGTCTAACCAAGAGTGAAACTATAGTCGAAAGAATCCAAAAGTTTAAAAGACATATTAATTCAGGAGTATTAGAAACATTATTTCTTGATGTGTATCTAAAAGATGAATTTTTGCCTCAAATTGCTGAATTAAGAGCTATAAGGCATCTTTGGGCACAAGCCAACAATGACCAAAAACTTCATATAATTACACATATTCCTGAAATAGCTTTTAAAAACGAAGAGATACATCCACTGATAGTATGTAATTATCTCATCATGTCTGCACGTATGGGTATGGCAGATTTCGTCATGGGATTCCCCTTTAGTGCCGATGCGGAATTAACACGATTATCCATAAATATACAACATATTCTTACTGAAGAATCAAGGCTTTCTGAAGTCTCGGATCCTACCTCAGGATCTTACTTGATAGAAGAGATGACGCAACAATTCATAAATTTGTAATTTTTTATTTGTCATTGGAAATAAGATTATAAAAAAAAGAGGCTCAAATTTGAGCCTCCTTTTTTTTAACAACGTGTTGTTTGTTTTTATTGCTGAACAATAACTTTTTTGTTTAATACACCATTGTCAGTATGTATCATGGCTGTATATGTGCCTGCAGGAACACCAGCTAAGTCAAACTTCAATCTATCATCTTGTACATTAGAGTAATTTCTAGACGAAGCTAATTTTCCATCTATAGTGATAAGATCTATTCTAACATTAGAAGATGTTTGCTCTAATGTGACATCTACATAAAATTCTCTTGCAGCTGGATTAGGGAATAGTTTCGCTTCTCCTGCTGTTGCGATGTCATAAGTAGAACTTGTAGAAGCTATTTTTAAAGGTAAATAAGCTAATACTCTTTGATTTCCTGATCCGTTAATACGTTGAGAAATGTTTCTATTTAATCTTTCATCAACCTCATCACTTATACCCGAATCTCTTTGATGCACTGATCCAGTAAATCTATTTATACCCAATGTGTCCCATGCTGTTTGAGTAGCGACATAGTACAAACCTCTCAAAAATGGAGTACTAAGTCCACTTCTTGCACTTAAAAATTCAAATCTAGGTGTAGATGATTGGAATGGCTCTGCATGTGCAGCTATTAGATAATGTGTCTTATCTTTTAAAATAATATCTGTTTCATTATCAGGGTCAAACCCACTCTCCAAATTAGGAACGGATAATTTAACTTCGAAATTTCTAAAATTTGTTATACTGTCGGAAGATAAAAATATTTCTCCTGTTCCTACATGTACTCTTTCACTTGGTGAGGCTAATCCGGCACTGCTTTTAAGTTCAAACAAATCCACTTTTATAAAACCTTCATTGTCAATCTCAGCAGAAGGATTTTCTAGCCCAACTTGTGTTGATACAGCTTTAAATTGTGTTCCATTTTCTACATAAAATATATTTCCTACCGTATAAAAATTAGCGACTTCAACGGTAAAACCATTAGGAAATCCAGCTAAATAAGCAGATCCAAACTCTACCTCATTTGGCATTTTTGTATAAGTATCTTCTGTAACCTCAAATTCAAAATTAACTGAGTTGTTACTCAAATTGCCTTCCTCATCAGTTGTACTAATTATATAAGTGCCTTCGTATATATCTGGTATACTAGGAGGTGTAAACTGACCAGCGAACGCTCGGTTTTCAATTAATTGAGAAGCATCAATTGTTCCATAGTCCTTCTCAAGAGCTTCTATAAGTTCACCATTACTATTTTTAATCTCTACCCTCAATTTTACATCACTAGCCGCAGCATTACCTATGTTTTCTACGTCTGCTAAGAAAGGAAATGGTGATACTTGAGATGCTGGTACTCCCCAAGATGGAGCCGCAGCAATAAAATTTCTATTAACTTGAACATCTACATTTTTCTGGTCTATGAAATAAACGTCATCAATGACCATATACCCAAAATCGCCCCCTTTCCAAAAACGAATTCGACAGTCCTTTTTACCTGCTAATTTTGAAGCTGCTATTGTGACCTTTTGAGTCGTTGTTTGACGCCAAGCTCCAGTTGTCAGTGGTATTGTGTCCACCCAGTTTTCACCATCAAACAAATGAACTTCTGCAAACCTTGTAAAATTATTGGAAAACCAATTTAACCGACTCTCCATAATATAAAACTGAATGGAAACAAATTCAGCATTACTACAATCAACCGGAGGGGAGGTTAAAGTGGCTTGATAGAAATTATTATATGGTTGTGCATAAGTAGGATTATCTTGAAACTGAAGATTTTCTAAATCAAAAACAGCAGCCCCTGTACATCCTGTTATTGATCTGATAGGAATAGTATTGTCTCTTAAAAGAGCTTTACCCTCAGGAGCGTGTTGCCATAAATCTCTCTCTTCTAAAAACTCATCATCAGTTCCGACTATCCAGTCCCCTAATCCATCTGTAAAGTCACTTTGTCCTGGCTCTGTACCCCAAAAGGCAAATTCTGGAACTTCGTCAGTAGAACCACACACATACTGGAAAGTACCATTTAGTTCACCTGCTCTCAATGCTACTTGAAGTTTCGCACAATCATCAAATGACATCATGACTACAGGAACAGTCACTTGGTCGCCATCTGCACTAGTGGCCATTACAATTGTACCACCACCTGGTTGATTATTACATATTACAACAGCAATTGCACCAGCTCTTTCAGCATTAAGGGCTTTTGTACCGAATCCACATGTTCCTCTACCAATAAATGCTATTTTGTCTTTAACGTCATCAGGATTAGTTAAAGCTTCACAAGCTAGGAAGTCTCTACCTTCAGCACATTCAGCAGATAAAGGATCAGCAGGTGTACTACCAAAAGAGGCTGCTTCGACAAGGTAATTGCCTGCAACACTTGCAGGGGCGTTAACTCTAAAATTATTGTATGGACTTTGCCCCATCATTCCTAAAGAGGCCCCCATAAATAACAATAAAAATAAATGTTTTGTAAAAAATCCTTGCATAATAAAATTAATTTGGTTTGTTGTTAAAAAAAATTAAACATATTAAGTAACTTATCTTAAGGAATTAAGCGCGGTTACTCTATTTCAAAGTGTAAAATTAATCATTTTTTAA
>DAIPYV010000167.1:0-7765 GCA_036782555.1 Saprospiraceae bacterium | reverse complement strand
AATGATCATGATGATCCCATTTGGAAAAAATCTGAATAAAAATTAATATATTATGAGAAGAATTTTTTTCTTTAGTTTTCTAACACTACTATGCTCGAGCTGTATCAAAACTGATAGAATAGCTAGTGGAGAGTCGACCAAATTAAATTATAGTTCGATTGAGGCACAAATTGGTTCTGATTTAAAATACGACCCATATAACTTATCAGAAAATCTTGATATTTTTTTTAATACAAATGATTCAAATAGTCCTGGTGGTCGGAAAATATTATATAGGGATCTTAATTGTTTAAGCAGGTTAAGTAATGATGAATCAGGTACAATAAGTTTACAAATTTGTATAAATAGAGTAGGAGAGGTAGTGTATTCTAAATATTTGCAACACGAAAGTTCAATTAATACAAATTTGACAGTGAGAGACTATATTAAATGTTCGGTCTCTTATAAATTTCAGGAAGATGAAAATGCCCCAGAATATCAGTGCGGTAAGCTTAGTTTTAAAATTAAGAATACTACTTCCAAAAGAAGGTTTTGAACTTATTACTCTAGCTACGATTTTAATAAATCTTCTCCGTTATAATGGAGGCTTTCAACATACTATAATTTCAATATTTTTATCTCTACCCTCTGATTTCGTTGTCTGCCAGCTATAGATGTACTTTCCGTTAATGGTTCACGTTTTCCATATCCCTTGTAGGAAACTCTTGATCTGTCTATACCTTTGTTTGTCAGAAATTCTGCAACATTTTTAGCCCTTTCTGTGGATAGTTGGTCACAGTATTCATGCGGGGGAATGGTATTGGTATGACCACCAATTTCGATAAAAACTTTTGAGTTGGCTACCATAAAATCATAGACTTCTTGGAGAATATCGAAATTTTCTTGAGAAATACCAGAACTGTCAGCGGAGAAGTTCAGTTCATTGATTCTTAGTTTTTGACCTAAAGTTACCTTAGATATTTCCAAGTCTGGCATAAACTTCTCTCTCTGCACTGTAAAGTTGGCCGTTACTGTACAATTGTTACTGTCGGTTACTGTTACATTGTATTGGCCTGATGAGGCACCAGTGAGATTTTGAGTCTTGAGCCCGTTGGACCACAGATACTTATAATTTCCAGAGCCACCTATGACTTTGATACTGACGGAACCATCGGGTTTTTCTGGGTTATTGACTCTATTATTAGTGAGCATTTCTATCTGAAGTGGTTGAGGGTCACTCAGCTGTATAGATGTAATAGCAACGTTATTGTATTTATCTGTGACAGTGACCTCATATATTCCAGCTCTTAGGTCAGAAATTCTTTGATTGGTACCTTTATTACTCCATATGTATTGGTATGGCTTGGATCCACCAGAAGCGATAGCTTTTAAGGCGCCATTGGCATCATCAGCACAGTTAATAGGATTGTCCACGAGACAGATCACATTAAGTTGCTCAGCTGCAATATCTCCGAATAAAAGCTTGTAGAATCCAGCCCCATCTGTGCCTATCCAAATGTTATCATTTTTGTCACAAGCGACACTCAATGCTGCCTTACTTAAAGTACCAGCATCTTCTGTGTAGTTTTCTATGACCTCTTTGTAAGGGTCATACCTTACCAATATGTCCGAAGCGATATATATTCTACCTTTTGAGTCCAAAACGAAATTGTTTATTTTCCCTTTGTATTGAGATGGATCAAGTTTTACTGGAAATAATCTATTGAACTTATTGATAAGAAACATATCATTATCACTGATTATCCATTGGCCCTCTTCATTCTCACATGTGGCCAGCATTTTATATTTTTTGTCTTGGATTTCCCATTTGTCTTCATTGATTCTAAGATATCCTTTGTCAGTACCTACCCATAAGATGTCATTTTTGTCCGCATGTACAAAGTTGACAACATTATTTACCATCTTAGAATTTTCACTATCATAAGCCTTAAATTTTTTATTTACAGTACTGAACTGGTATAGTCCATTATTAGTACCCATCCAAATATTGCCTTTGAGGTAAGCTATTTCTGATATTTTTACGCCATCGTCTGGCAAAGAAAAACTATTTTTTGTTTTTTGGTCAAAAACTATATTGCTCCCGGCTGCCCAGATGTTATCTCTTTTGTCTGCAGTCACAGACATGATTTCGGTGCCCTCAAAGTGGACGATAAATTTGTTTCCATCACCTGTAGTTTCTATTAATCCTTTATTCGTTGCTAGCCAGATAATATTTTTATTGTCAATATGTATACTGTTTACACGTGTATCTGTGCTCACTTTTTCGAAAATAGAAATGGATACCCTTGACGAATCAACTTGTCCTAATAGAGACAAGGATGCCATCAAAAATGAAATAAAGAGAATAGAAAAATTGAAATTCATTGTTGCTCTATTATTGAGATTATACAAATACTGTAAATTAAATTAGTTCGTTAAATTAAACACAAATGTAAGAGAATTATTGCCAAAAGCATAATTTTTTTTTCGGACGACTCTATTCGATTTTTTTGATCAAATAAATATATGAAGGAAAGTGGTCGCTATAGCCTCCCTGATATGTATCACCCGAAAATGTGCGAAATGGGTAGCCCTTATATTGCCCTGAAGGCTGTATCAAAAAGGCTTTATTAAATACAAAAGCTTTAAAAAAGTAGTAGCCGCCTAGTTTTTTATTAGTTAAAGGTTCTGAAATAATTAACTGATCAAAAAGACTCCAACTATCTCTATAAGCATTGGAGCCAACACCACGTCTAAACATATCCTCATAGGGATTATACATATTCGTCTTTTCTGCATTTTTCAGCGTGCCGGATGCCCTCAAATAAGATTTTATACATCTTTCTGTCGGGTCTGCATTGAGGTCTCCCATGACTATGATTTTGGCATGAGCTACAATGTTGGATATGGAGTCTATGACACTTCTGTTGAGTCTAGCTGCATTGTCTCTAAACGCGTCAGTTATAGAGCCTCCTCCTTTGGATGGCCAGTGATTAACCAAAATATGAAGGGTATCCGATTCCAATAACCCTTTGACATAAAGCACGTCTCTCGTAGGTCTTTGACTACCTACCATAGAATTATCTAACTTGATAGGTCGCGAATAGAGTAATTTAAAATGAGAAGGATTATATAGTAATGCGACATCCACCCCACGTCTATCAGGTGAGTCATAATGCACTATCTGATAGTTTCTGTTTTTGATGGACTCTTGTTGCACAAGGTCTTCTAGAACTTGACGATTTTCTATTTCACATACACCTAAGATAGATAATCCCGCTTTTGCATCTTGTATACCTATTTGAGAGATAACATAAGCCATATTACTCTGTTTTTCTAGATATTTATCCATCGTCCACGCCTTGGTGCCTTCAGGCAAAAATTCCTCATCGTCTATCAGTGTATCATTCAGAGTATCATATAAGTTTTCGAGGTTATAAAACCCTACACTCACTATTTTAAATTTCTCATTTTCTGATTGAGCTTGAACAAAAGTACATAGTATCAAAACTAGTAAAATACTATGAACAAAGGGTATTAATCGGGACATACTTTCGTAATTAAGTTGCACAAAGATAGTTGTAAAATCAGATATATGAATAATTAATATAAAAATTAATTTAAAATTGATATTCAAACCAAATTATTCAATTATCTTTACGTCGAATTTTATAAAATTATATATAATTGAAACTTTTTAGATGAGACGCTTTATAGAGAGCTTTGTACTTGTTTTTTTTATTTTTAATGGTACGTTAACATTTTCTCAAACAGTCACAGGTCGTATTATAGACCAAAAAACCCAAAATCCTGAACCCGGCGTCCTTGTCAAGCTTTTCCCCAGTGATTTTACGGCTTTTACCAATGGCTCTGGAGTATTCAGAATGCTATACGTATCTCCTGGTATTTACACTTTAAAAATAGATATTAATGGCAAGTCCATTATCATGCGAGAAGTGGAAGTAGGAGAATCAGATGTTAATTTAGGTGATATCATTGCAGAAATACCTGAATTATTAGCATCTGATGATATTACCTTAGTGGATGTTTTCGATTTGGCAGGTATAGAGAACGAAAATGATAATTTTTCAAGTGTTCTATCAGCGGGGCGAGACCCATTTATTAACGCCACAGCTTTTAACCTTAGCGCAGGTAGATTCAGACCTAGAGGATATTTTAATGAAGATGCTGATATGATTATGAACGGCATGCACATGAATAATCTTGATAATGGGCGTATTCTATGGACTGCTTGGAATGGTATGAATGATGTACTGCGCAATAGAACAAATATAGTCAATTTGTCGCATAGTGATGTCACTTTCGGCGGTGTCGGGGGTGGTACTTTCATTGATCTTAGGGCCTCTAGACAGAGACAAACTAAAAAGGTAGCTTACGCCAATTCCAATAGGACATTTCAGCATAGATTAATGGGGACTTATATGACAGGCTTGATGAAGAGTGGTTGGGCCATAGCAGCGACAGCTTCACACACCTATGGTGCTTCAGGGTTTATACCGGGTACGGGGATTCAGGCCAATAGTTACTTTCTATCGGTGGATAAAGTAATCAATGAAAAACATGCGCTCAATTTTGTCGTATTCGGTGCCCCTCAGAGGAGAGGACGTTCGACTGGGGCGATTCAAGAAATGTATGACCTATCTGGGTCGAATTATTACAATCCTAATTGGGGATACCAAGATGGTAAGGTACGTAGTGCAAGAGAATATTTGATCCATCAGCCTGTAGCAATGCTAAGACATGATTGGAAAATATCACCAAAAACTGAGGTGATGACCACTGTAGGATTACAGACTGGTAGATTTGGGTCCACTAGGCTCGACTGGTACGATGCCGCTGACCCCAGACCTGATTATTATAGACGTTTACCTAGTTTTGCTCAAAATCCAGAGGTGAAAGATGCATTAACAGAATTGTTTACACAAAATGAAGCTGCAAGACAAATGGACTGGGCAGCTATGTATGCTGCAAATGCTTCTAGAGATTATACCATCGAAAACGTAAACGGTTTACCCGGCAATAATGTCAGGGGTAAATTGGCAGCATATGTCTTAGAGTCTGAAAATTTTGATAATAATAAATTGAGTTTTAATAGTATCTTGAATTCTACTCTCAATGACAAGGTACAAATCACAGCTGGATTAAATATTTTTAAAGAAAGAGTTCATTATTACAGGAGATTAGAAGACCTTTTAGGAGCGGACTTTTATGTTGATTTCAATAGGTTTGCTTTAAGAGATTTTCCTCAAGACAATGTGGCTGGGCAAAATGATTTACGTACGCCCAACAGATTGGTATATGAAGGCGATATCTTTGGCCATAATTATGAAATACATAACACTAGAGCATCAGCTTGGGGACAAGTGCTTTACAAATTACAAAAATGGGATTTTTTGGCTGGTTTGAATTTAGCACATCAGTCATTTTACAGAAATGGATTGGCGCAGGTGGGTATTTTCCCAAATAATTCATTAGGCAAATCAGAAGTGAATAGCTTTCTTAACTATGGTATCAAAGGTATAGCTACCTATAAATTGGATGGAAGGAACTATTTTGTGCTAAGTGCCTCTCAGCGTACTAGACCACCATTAGCTAATGAAAGTTACCTTTCTCCTCGTACGCGTGACCAAGTAGTACCTAATCTGACTAATGAGACTATTACAGCATTTGATGTGTCATATTTAGCTAGATATACCCGATTTAAAGCAAGAATATCAGCATTTTATACTCAGTTTAATGATAGAATTGAAAGTTCGCCTTTTTATCATGAGCAATTTCAAACTTTTGTCAATTATGCCATGACAGACATAGATAGATTGCACACAGGTATTGAGTTTGGAATGGAATATAATATCAATTCTAAGATGAATGTCACCTTTGCTGGAAATGTAGGTGACTATTTTCATACCAACAGGCCTAAAGCCTCTATAACAAGAGATAATAGTGCGGAAGATGTAGTTAAAGATAGATTGATATATGTAGAAAATTATTATTGGTCAGGTACGCCTCAAGTAGCAGGCACAGTCGGTATGGGATATTTTAGCAGAAAATACTGGAGTTGGAACATCAATGTCAATGGATTTTCAAAAAATTATTTGTCGTTTAATCCTGATAGACGGACGGCTATCGCTTTAGAGTCACTGTCACCCACTGAAAATGCTGAAACTATCAGTAAAATAATTGATCAAGAAAGATTGCCTGATGCTATCACGGTTGATTTTTCAGTCGGAAAATCACACAGGTTAAAAAATGGCTCATTCATCAGGGTGAACCTTAACGTAGGCAATATCCTAAATAATACTAATTTTAGATCAGGTGGTTTTGAACAGTTGCGCTATGATTTCGAGTCTCTTAATCCGGATAGATTCCCACCGAGGTATTTTTATGCCTTTGGCCTCAATTATAATCTCAATGTGGTCTATGAATTTCCTAGATAACATCTGTGGTTTTAAAAAATAAATAACATAATATTATAAATTTTTTCAATATGAGTTTTTTAAGTGATTTAAAGTTGTACGCTTTCATTTTATTGACAGGCTTACTTGTTTCAGGTTGTTTGAAGGGAGATTTTGACGTACCTCCTATTGGCGGTGATGATCCAGATTTACCAGCTGAAAAGATATTATCTGTAAAACAGTTTTTAGATACCTATTACAACCCAAATGCATATGTAAATATGACAGATGAGAAATATATTAGAGGTGTGGTTATTTCATCAGATCAAGCTGGAAACATATTTAAGTTATTGTATATACAAGATGAAGATGGCGGTGCTGGAGTATCATTAGCCATTGATGAAGTAAGTATGTTTAACTTCTATCCCGTAGGCAAGCGCGTTTTTGTTAATATTAATGGCCTAACTATTGGTGCAAATAATGGTACACCACAAATAGGTAAAGGCACTTCGGGAAGTGGAACTAGAATCAATATAGACAGAATACCAGCGAGTTTGATGCGCGAACATGTGCTACCGGGAAAAGCAGGTATTTCTATACAGCCAAAAGTAAAAAAAATAAATGAACTAGGAAATGCGGATTTAAATACACTAGTAGTAATAGAGGAAGTAGAGTTTGCAAGAGTTGGACCTAATGAGACCTATGCCATATCCACTCCACCGACTACAGTCAACTTAGATTTAAATGATTGTAATGGCAACACTATTATAGTTAGAAACAGCGGTTTTGCACAATTTGTCAACGACATATTACCCGCGGGAAATGGAAAGATAACGGCGATTTACAATGTTTTTGGGAATACGAAACAATTATTTATTCGCGATACAAAGGATATTGACTTTGCTAGTACACGATGTTCTGGTGGTGGCGGAAATACAGGAGACCGGATCAGTATTAAAAACTTAAGAGCGCAATATACGGGTAATGACGTAACATTAACATCAGGATTTATTCAAGGCATTGTGATCTCTGATACAGAAAATAGAAATATTAACGGGCAAAACATGGTGGTACAGGATGGAGACAGTGGCATACTTTGCAGATTTAAATCTACTATTGCGGTGCCGTTAGGAGCAGAGGTAAAAGTTGGTTTAGCTGGTGGATCCTTGTCTCAGTTCAGGACATTGCTACAGGTAAGTAATCTTGAAAATGCTAATGTAGAGGTATTGAGCACAGGAAATAGTGTAACTCCTCTTAGGTTGAGTGTCAGTGAAGTTAATCTTTCAATTCACGAATCTACTTTAGTCACATTTGATGATGTAGAAATATCAGGTGGGACTACATTCGCAGGTACACGAAAGGCTAAAGAC
>DAIPYV010000166.1:0-7807 GCA_036782555.1 Saprospiraceae bacterium | reverse complement strand
ATTGCTAGCACTGGATTTTGAGTCCAGCGTGTCTACCAATTCCACCACTTCGGCAAATAATAAAGTGTAGTTTTTTAAATCGCACGCAAAGGTATAAAGAATAAACTTAATCACCAAGCAGACTACAAAAATTTAATGAATATAAAATTATTTTTTTTGACCTTCATTACTATAATCTTGATTATCAAACACCAAAGAAATTTATTTATCAACATTTAAAATTAAGGTCTAAAGAGACTACTAAGTACTTAAAAAAAACGAGATATATCCAAACCTAATGCAAATATCATTAGACCAATAAGAAGTACAAAACCTATAATATTGACCACTTCCATAAATTTATCACCTGGAGCCTTGCCAGATATCATCTCCCAAAGCAAAAACAATACATAACCGCCGTCTAACGCAGGTATAGGTAATAAATTAAAGAAAGCCAATAGTATAGATAAGCTTGCTGTTATGGTCCAAAAAACACGCCAATCCCATCCAGTATCAAACATACCCGCTATGGAAAATACACTACCTAATGAATCTTTTGCTTTGATTTTTCCGCTAAATATTTGTCCAAATGCTTTGAGTTGACTCGTGAGAAAGTTAATAGATTTGTCCCAACCCATAGCCATAGACGTTAATAAGCCATACTTTTCAGTAGAAAATTCAAGACCTTTATAACCTAATTGTACACCTATTGTGCCCGCTTCGGAAACTTTTACTGGCAAATTGATGGTATCTTGGGTAGGATTTACCACTGTCAAATCAATAGTTTTACCCGCATTGTTTTTAATCAATTCTGGAAACTTATGGGCATATCCGAAGTATTGACCATTGACAGCCAGTATCTCCATATCTCGTGTGTACCCTGCATCTGATGCCGGGCTTCCTTCTACTACTTTCAAGATATCTAACTTAGCTCGTGGGCCAAAGAGCTGTTTATTTCTATTTTCGTATTTGGTCAAATCTTGAGCTAACTCGTCAGAAACTTGTAGTGTGATGGTCTCTTCACCTCGTTGTACGGTCACTTCTCGCGCCTCATTGATAATAATTTCTGAAGAGACTAGAGCTGAATTAAATTTTTCGATGGGTGTATCCCCCACTTTGGTGATGAGATCACCATCTTGAAGCCCCATGCGCATACCCATAGAATCTACAGCCATTCCGTACTTTGCATTTTCAGTTTTGAGATAATTATCACCCCAGTGATATGTGATGAGCCCAAATAACAAGATACCCAAAACAAAATTTACCGTTACACCACCTACCATTATAATCAATCTTTGCCAAGCCTTTTTAGAACGGAATTCCCATGGTTGTGGTGGCTGTTTCATCTGCTCCTTGTCCATACTCTCATCTATCATACCACTTATTTTGACATAACCACCGAAGGGTATCCATCCTATCCCCCACTCTGTTTCTCCTATTTGTTTTTTAAATAGGGAAAAATAAGGGTCAAAAAATAAATAAAATTTTTCTACGCGTGTCTTAAACCACTTAGCAGGTAAATAATGTCCTAATTCGTGTAAAACAACAAGTATTGATAAGCTCAAAATAAGCTGCAATGCCAAACTCACTTTATCCATGTAATATGATTACTTTTTTACTGATTAAATATACAAAAGAGACGCTAAAACGCCATTCTTTATTGTTTTGTTTTTAAAAGTGGGCAAAGATAGTATTATTTAATGATACCTTGGCTAATCAAAAAAATATTTTAAAGTTTAGAAAAAATTAATTGGAAAATAAAAAATAAGCCCATTTGATATTTTGCCTTCTTAAAACCCATATCAATGATACATATCTAATCCATATAATGAAAAAGAAAATATGAGCATATAAAACTATTATGAAATAATGCGACCATCCTCCATTACGATAATTCGCTGTGTTTTGTTGGCAAAATTTTGATCTTGAGTGACTACTACTATTGTCTTTTTAAAGTTATTGACTAAATCATTAAATATCTCAAACACTATATCTGTATTTTTACTATCTAGATTGCCCGTAGGTTCGTCACACATCAAAACAAGAGGATCGTTTATCATAGCGCGAGCTATAGCCACTCTTTGTTTTTCACCACCTGAGATTTGATAGGCCATTTTATGAGCAAGTTTTTCTACTCCCAATTTTTTGAGTATTTCATAAGCATTATATTCCAGTTCTTTTTCCGAAATTTTATTGGCTTTAAAACCAGGAAGCATAACATTTTTTAGAACACTAAACTCATTCAATAAATAATGGAACTGGAATACAAAACTGATTTTTTCATTACGAATGTGCGCAAGCAGCTTATCAGTTTTGTTAGACATCATTTCGTTATCTATCCATAACTCACCTCGATAGTCTGAATCCATTGTAGAGAGAATGTAGAGCAAATTAGACTTACCGCATCCAGACTTGCCTGTCACAGATACAAACTCACCCTTATGGATCATAAAAGAGATATCTTTTAATACATCGACCTTTACTGGATCATAAAATGATTTAGATAAACTATTTACTTGCAAAACAACATTTTTATCCATCTTATTTGCCTCTAATTATTTCAACAGGATCTACCACACGGGCTTTATTTGATGGAAACCAACCAGCAAAATAAGTTGTAGCAACAGCAAAAACCACTGCAATGATAAAATATTGAATACCATAATCTACAGGATAGGTGTCTACGGTAGGAATTGCAGCTGAATGGAAAGGTATCACATCTATGATAGCAGAAAAAATCAATCCCATAGATGCACCCAATAGGGCTCCTCCCAACCCGATACTTAATGAAATGGTTAAAAATATCTTACTAATATCTTCACCTGAAAATCCGGTAGCTTTGAGTATGGCAATGGTGTCCATTTTTTCGTATATCATCATATTCAATATATTGTAAATTCCAAATCCAGCAACTATCAATAAAACAATACCGACTGCGTAAGAAATAATAGTACGGGCACTGCTTCCTGTTTCAAATTGAGCATTAGCAGTTTGTATATCTTCAGCATCAATCCTAAACAGTGTAGCTAATTCTTTGGCGATGATAGGCGCTTGATCTAAATCTTTTAATTTGATCTGTATATCACTAATATATGAACTTGATTGCTCTAATAATTTTTGACATGTTGCTATCGAAGTATAACTTTGTACTTTATCCAATTCAACTATGCCTGATTGAAAAACACCTAGTACTTTTAGGGGAAATTGATCGCCACTTATGGCCGTCACCATAATAATATCACCAATCTTTGCTGTCATTTTATCAGCGACTCCTTGACCTAAAATGATGCTATTCGGCTGATTTTTTAAATCAAAACAGTTGCCATCAATCACATAATTATTGAAGCTAAAAAGCTTTGACTCTTTATCTACTTCTATTCCATTGATGATACCGTTAAGTTCAATATTGCCCAAGTTATAAAATACTTGAGCCGTAAGTTTAGGCGCTACACCTAAAACCCTAGTATCAGAATCTAACTTATTCATGATATTTTCAACATCATAGATTTCTTTTCTGGAAGTGACTGGCTTTATGGAACTTATAAAGTGATAAGAACCTTCAGAAGACTCAGCCAATTCTATAGGTTGCTTATCAGAGGACTTAATATCGTTATAGAGCCTGATATGAGGTGTCCTATTCAAGACTAAGCCATCTAGAAGCTTATTTAACCCTTCCATAAAACCCAGAAGTGACACAAAAAAAGCGACGCTAAAGGCCACACCTACCGCCGCTACCAATGTTTGCTTTGACCTTGCTAATAAAAGTGCTTTAGATATTTCAAAAATATGTTTAAATTTCATTATCGGGGCATTTTTATTTTTGTATTTTCATCGATACCGGAGATCACTTCGGTAAGAGTGTAGTCACTCAATCCTATTTTTATTTCACGCAAAGAACCATCCTCCAGTAACACTTTGGAGTCATCTACTACATAATTAGTAGGTATAGTCAGTACATTTTTCTTTTCATTAATTATAATATTGCCCTCCAAGCTAAGATTAGGGTATAAGACCTCAGGTAATTTTATAAAATCCGCCTCTACTTTAAATGACCTTGTCCTCTCGTCCATAAGTGGATATATAAAGCTCACTTTAGCTTCAAAGATTTGATTTTTGTAGCTATCCATTCTTACCAATACTTTTTGATCTTTCTTAATTTTTACAATATCTAATTCATCTACATTAAACTCTATTAAAAATGATTTTTGTCCTAGGATTGCAAGTGAAGACATCGTATTAGCGATTTGCCCTTTTTTAGCTTTTACTTGGTAAACTATGCCATCAATTTCGCTGCGTATCAAAAAGCCTTTTTCGTAAATTTGAGCCATTTTCAAATTGTTAGTACTCTGTTCAGCAGCTAGTTTTAATTGCTTATTAATTTCTTGATAGTTAAATTTTGCTTTATTTACATTGACTTTAGAACTTTCATAATTGAGCTCTTTTTGTTCTAATTCACGTTTTGAGCCAATATTTTGAATCCAGAGATTTTGTTGTCTTTGTAATAATATTGAATCATTTGTACAAATTTTTTGAGCCAATTCAATAGCATTTTGAGCATCATTTAATTTATCTTTATTTTGTTTAAAAGTATTAGCCCCCATTGCCAAAAAGGCATTACCAGTAGATAATTCAGCACTATTACTCTCTAGTTGAAATAAAGTCATACCTTTGCTGATCAAGTCTCCTTCTTTAATAAATATAGTCTCAATTTTAGCATTAACAATTGGATATACCTCATATTGATCCTTGCCCTTTACTGTACCTGAGGCATAGACACTTTCTGTAATATTTCTTTGGGTTGCTGTTGTGATTTCAGTTTTGCTTTGACACCCTAATGAAAACAGGTAAAAAACAACGTAAAAAATCATAGTTAACTTTTCCATTTTCATTTTATATATTATAATTCTTTAAATTTTAAATCGAAATTAGGCATTAGATTTTCGTCATGCAAGGCCAAAATTTAATACAATCAAGACTTTCGAAGGATAAGCCTTGTTAACCTCCTATGTTTATAAATCAAAAGTCAAAAAATTGATTGACTTTAGATAAATTTTCTATCGTAGTAAATTTTCTATGACATAATTCAAGTTTAAACGCAAAATTACAAAAAAACAATGTAAAAATATATTATTTCTTATACTATTTCACCCATACCAAAACTTCGGGCCAAAAATACACGGTCAGTAAAACAAAAATCTGAATGCCTATAAAGGGAATAATACCGCGATACATATCTATCGTCTTGACTTCAGGAGGAGATACACCTTTGAGGTAAAAGAGAGCAAAACCAAAAGGAGGCGTCAAAAATGAGGTCTGGAGATTGAGCGCTAATAATATACCTACCCAAATCGGATCTACCTGAAATTTAGCAAAAATAGGTGCGACAATGGGTACAATAATAAAAATGATTTCTATAAAATCAATAAAAAAACCAGAAATAAAGACTATCAGCATGACCAAAAATAAAAATTGTGTTGAAGATAGTTGGCTTGTTTCTATCAGCTCGACCAGCATATGATCACCACCCAATCCACGAAATACCAATGCAAAAGTGGTCGCACCCAATAATATCATGAAGACCATAGAGGTGAGAAATGTGGTTTCCCTACCGACATCCCTTAGGAGACGCCATGACATCTTTTTCTTAATTCCCGTCAAAGTCAATGCACCAAGACAACCCACAGCTGCGGCTTCTGTGGGTGATGCAATACCTGCAAAAATAGAACCTAAAACAGCGCCTATGAGTATCATCGGGAAAACAAATGATTCAATAAGCCGCTTCTTATAATTACCTATTTTAAAAGCTCTTAAATCTTCTGATGTCAATGCGGGCACTAATTGTGGATACCATCGGGCATAAAGAAGGATATATGATACATAACAAAACACGATAAATATTCCGGGTATAATAGCAGCCTTAAACAAATCTCCTACACTTACATTCAAAACACTACCCAACAATATCAAGACTACTGAAGGAGGAATAATCTGACCTAATGTCCCGGAACTGGCTATAATACCCGTGGCAAGAGATGAGGAGTACCCTTTTTTGAGCATGATAGGCAAACTAATTAATCCCATAGAAATCACCGTGGCACCGACTATGCCTGTAGATGCCGCTAATAAAGTACCTACAATGACGACAGACATAGCTAAACCTCCTTGTAATCTTCCAAACATTACGCCCATCGAATTTAATAAATCCTCTGCAATGCCTGATTTTTCAAGTGTCAACCCCATGAACACAAATAAAGGTACTGCCAAGAGAACATAGTTTTGTAACGTTCCCTTGATACGTAAAGGCAGAAAATCTAAAAAATCAGGAACAAAAAACCATCCCACTATTACAGATAAACCGCCGAGAATAAAAGCGACAGGGTATCCCGTCAATAAGACCAAAAATATCAATATAAAAAGAAAAATAGCTACCAGTTCTAAACTCATAAATTGATTTTATTGATTTTCTCATAAATGGTGGTGATACCTTGAGCCAACAACAAAGCAAATCCCAAAACAATAATATACTTTATAACATACCATGCAGGCAATCCCCCAGGATTAGGCGAGCCCTCGCGAATGTAAAAAGAATTGGATGCATAATTGTAGCACGTACTAATACCTAATAGACACCAAGGAATCAGGAGGAAAATCGTTCCTATGACATCAATCCTATTTTTCCATTTTTCAGATAGTGAATTATAAAATACATCCACGCGAACATGTTTGTCTTTTTGAAGTGTGTAGGCCGATCCCAATAAAAAGATGAGCCCAAATATTTGCCATTCCAATTCTATCACCCAATTGTAGGTACAATTAAAAGCATATCTATAAATGACATCAAAAGCAATCAAAATGATCAGAATAATATTTAACCAAGAAGCCCACTCTCCGATATATTTTATTGAATACTTGATACTTTTTATAATATTTCTGGTTAACATATTTTTCAAAATATTCTACAATATTAATTGTTTTGTATTAAAAAAACGAAGTTTAGACGATAAAATTTATATAAAATTTAATTTGACATTACCTTTGCATTTAAATTTAAAAAAAAATAGATAATGAAATCATTTTTTCCCACTTTTTTAGCTTCATGTTTAGGTGTTTTTGCGGCCATGGGCGCTGTTGTCATATTTTTCATACTTATAGGGATATCAAGTACATTTAATAAGGAGTCTTACAGCAAAAACTCAGTGCTACAGCTGGACTTAGAAGGTATTATTCCTGAAAAAACAGGTAATGTCGATAATGGTATGGATATATTCACACCCACTGGTCCCAATCTAGGATTACAGAGGATTTTAGACTTATTGGAACAAGCTGCCAAAGATGAAAAAATTGATGGTATAGTAATTGAAAATAAAATGTGGAGTAATGGTCAGGCTACTTTACTAGCATTGACTGAGGGACTTAATAAATTTAAAGAAAGCGGTAAATTTATCTATTCTTATGCTGATTTCCACTCACAGTCATCATACTTATTGGCTTCAGTGTCAGATTCCATTTTTCTAAATCCGAGAGGAGCTATTGACCTGCGTGGTTATGGTGCTAGCATACCTTTTTTCAAAAACATGTTAGACAAAGTCGGCGTAGAAATGAATGTATTTTATGCTGGTGATTTCAAAAGTGCTACTGAACCTTTTCGATATACGGAAATGAGCGAATTTAACCGTATCCAAACTCGTGAATTTCTGGAAGATATGAAAGATATTTTGGTCAGCCAGATAGTAGAAAACAGAAAACTTTCAAAAGAAAATGTAGAAAGTATTTTGGCCAATTTGGAAGGGCGTAATGCAGAAAGGGCATTGGAGTCAGGACTTATAGA
>DAIPYV010000165.1:0-7837 GCA_036782555.1 Saprospiraceae bacterium | reverse complement strand
ATTACGAATATACTTTTAGATTGGATGTTTCTGAAGTCATGCGCCAATTCGCAGAAAAAGGTTATTTCACAGCTTATAATGGTGACAAAATAGCCCAATCGGATTTTAAAGGGATTTATATCGCTGGAAATGCGGACCCTCTGTCGTGGGATTTTGTCAACTTAAGAAATAAAGGCCTCCAACTCCAACCCACAGACAATCCTGACATTTATAGCATTACTGTACTATTAAACCCCCACAATGAGGCCGACCA
This sequence comes from Saprospiraceae bacterium, assembly GCA_036782555.1. Taxonomy (GTDB): domain Bacteria; phylum Bacteroidota; class Bacteroidia; order Chitinophagales; family Saprospiraceae; genus OLB9. The sequence goes on along the minus strand of DAIPYV010000165.1, from coordinate 7,584 downwards.
CCAAAATAAGGAATGGCAGTTATCATTAGATGTCAGTCATAAACCTCGATATACCTCAGACCAGCCTTTAGTAGATGCTATGTACAATCTCTCGCTAGAGGAAGCGCTGAAAAATATTGAACCTGATAGCACATTGCGCACGGGTGCCAAATGGGGCGGCGTATGGACTCGAGATGTGAGTTATTCGATTTTATTAGCCTTTGCCTATCACGAACCCGAAGTCGCCAAAATAAGCTTGCGCAAAAAAGTCAAAAGAGGCCGTATCATCCAAGATACAGGCTCGGGTGGTGCTTGGCCTGTCTCTTCTGACCGTACCACTTGGTGTCTGCCAGCATGGGAAATATATAAAGTCACCGGAGACAGAGATTGGTTGGATGAGGTCTATCCTATCATCAAAACAACACTTGAAGACGATTACAAAACGATATTTGACGCAAGTACAGGTATGTACAGAGGTGAATCTTCGTTTTTAGATTGGCGCGAACAGACCTATCCGAAATGGATGGACAATAAAGATATCTACTCTTCACTAAATCTAGGTACCAATGTCGTGCATTATCAGGCTCACAAAATACTTAACGAAATGGCCAAAATCAAAGGTGAAGATGGACAAATATATTTAGATCGAGCCAATACAATCAAAAAAGGTATCAATGACCATCTTTGGCTCAGAGACAAAGGCTATTATGCCCAATTCACATATGGTCGGGGCGAACAAATAGTCTCTCCAAGATACGAAGCTTTAGGGGAAGCGCTGGCTATACTTTTTGATGTAGCTGACGGAGAGCGAGCCACATCCATCATTTCTCGCTCACCTTTGACAGAATATGGGGCTACTTGTATTTATCCACAAATACCAGATATTCCACCCTATCACAACAATGGTATTTGGCCATTTGTACAGTCTTACTGGAACTGGGCCGCAGCTAAAAATGGAAATGAAGAAGTCCTCTTACATGGACTGGCAAGTGTTTATAGGGCGGCAGCACTTTTCCTAAGCAATTATGAAAATATGGTAGCTGAGACAGGCGATTTTTTAGGTACAGAGATCAATTCAGACCGCATGCTATGGAGTATGGCGGGCAACTTAGCTATGATACATCGCATATTTATGGGCATGGATTATAAAATAGATGGTCTTCACTTTACGCCTATCATTCCCAAGGCGTATAGCGGTAATAAAAACCTATCCAACTTCAGGTATAGAAATGCAAAGCTAGACATGACCATCAATGGACATGGGACGCAAATAAAATCTGTATTTATCAATGACGAAAAAGTTGGAAAAGCATACATACCACATGATGCTCAAGGCCAATTTAATATTGTTATTAATATGGCCAATAACGCCTTTCCCAAAAAAGGTATCAATAAGGATAAAAACCACTTTTCCTTGCCTACTGTCATGGCATCTTTAAACAATGGAAAACTAGAGTGGAATAAAATTCCAGAAGCTGTAGAATATAAAATCTATCAAAATGGTCAGCTCATTAAAACGTTACAAGAAAATACCTTCTCTCTACCTGAAAATAAAAATGCATTCTATATGGTCAGTGCCGTGGATAAGCAAGGATATGAAGGATTTAGTAGTGAACCCATTTGGCTAACGGATTTTGTTGAAGAAGTACAAATAGAGGATTTTGTTGATAAATCTAACCTACCTTACACCCATTATTCTGGTCGTGGGTTTGTAGAAATCAATAATCACAAAAACAATGTCATTATAATTAATGTTTCAGTACCTATGTATGGAGAATATATTTTAGACTTTAGGTACTCCAACGGGAATGGCCCTTGGAACACAGACAATAAATGTGCCATAAGAAGCGTATATGTCAATGACCAATATGCAGGTGTAGTTATCTTTCCTCAAAGAGGTCAGGATGAATGGTCGGATTGGGGATACTCTAACAGCATAAAAGTAAATTTAAACAAAGGAGAAAATTTATTAAGGATGCAGTTCGACGACTGGAACAATAATATGAACTTAGATATTAACCAAGCTATGCTGGATCATTTAAGGATTATAAAGTATTAAACTCAAAAAAATGAAATCCTTTTATAAAGAGGCCATTAAGTCTATAAAAACGAGTGGAACTGTTGTGCAGAGTTCAAAATACTTGATCCAAAGTTGTCTTAAGGATCTCGATTTGGAAAATTCAAAAACTATATTGGAATTTGGTGCTGGTGACGGTTGTATTACAGAACAAATATTAAAGAGGAAAAACAGTGCTGCGATGCTATATTCATTTGAAATTAATCCACATTTTTATGAATTTTGCACACAAAAATTTATGAGTCAAGAGAAAATAGAAATTATTAAACAGTCGGCTTTAGAGTTCGATATATTTCTTAAAAAAAACACAATTAATGAGGTAGATTATATCATATCTAGTCTGCCCTTGGCACTTTTTCCTGAATCAGAAGTCAAACTATTTTTAAATAAAGTAGGCGAACATTTGAAAGAAGGCGGCATTTTTGTTCAGTATCAGTATTCCTTAGACAAATATAAGTTATTGAAGGAACATTTCAAATCTGTAAAAGTAAATTTCATCCTCAGAAATGTCCCTCCAGCCTTTGTTTATAGATGCTATAAAAACTAAAATAGTGGCCCCAACAGGAATCGAACCTGTATCAAAAGTTTAGGAAACTTCTATTCTATCCGTTGAACTATGGGACCAATACACCTTTTAAATTCCCATCAATTGCATTTATTAAATTTAAAGCGCAAAATTACATAAAATTAGATTTAAATGCTATTCTGTACTAAAAAATTTTGTAATTGTTGTGGATCATCGTAATTCATTTCTCCTTTTTAAGGCCAATATTCAGCCACATTTAAGACGAAAAATGCTTTAAAAATACGACCTCTTTTTCGGTGAGTTTTCTTGACCAATCCCGTTTTAAATCTTTTTTGGTGATACCTCCATAAAAAGTACAATCTATTTTTTGAACGGCATAACCATAGCTGCTCAAGAGTTCTGTCCAGATAACCGCATTGCCACCTACCATATCAATGCCAATAGTTTTTTTGTCATCCTCTTCAGGAAATCCAATCCCCAAAAGAGACACATTAGGGTACTTTTCTTTGATAGTTTCAGCTATTTTTTCTGTAGTAGCACTGTCATAGGGATGGTCTAAGACACATTGATAGGTTGATTTCAATTTATGGCTCTCAGATGACAAATGTTCTACCAATTTGGTATCAGAAGTCATCACCAATAAACCACAAAAGTTGTTCTCGGGTTCCTTGTTGGTATGTGTTAAAGGGGTACTAGTTGACTTTTTTAATAATTCATGGACAGTCGGTTTATGGCTCTTTTCGGAGGCAGATATCATTGTTTTTTGTGACTTATTGATAACGTAGTATTCAAAATTTTGCTTTGGTTCTACCACAGAATCTCTATACTTAACGATATCAGACTCTGCTACTTCGTGGTGCGGTAAGAGCATCACATGGTCATTAACTTTTACTAAACCTTTTTTTATAAGTGCTTCTCCCTCTTTCCGTGTACATATCCCACAATGTGCCAAATATTTATTGAGTCTCATGTTTATATTTTAGAAAGGGATATCGTCCACATCATTTTGAACACTCGGAGTAGGATCATCAAAAGCGTCATTCATTTTAGACGGACGTGTAATGATACCTGATGAAAATGGATTGGCATCAAAAACATCATCAGAGCCGCCACTAAATCCGTCATCTCCAGGGTCTTCAAATTTTACAAAGTGAGGAACAAACCTTAAATTGACCGTGCCTAATCCACCATTACGATGTTTGGCTATAATTATCTCTGACAAATCATTGGGTACACCACTATCTAAATCATCCGTACCATAATAGCCAGGACGATATATAAACGTCACAATATCCGCATCTTGCTCTATGGCTCCAGACTCCCTCAAATCCGATAACATGGGGCGCTTCTCCCCTCCTCTACTCTCCACAGCTCTTGACAACTGAGATAAAGCAATAACGGGCACATGCAACTCCTTAGCCAATCCCTTTAATGCTCTTGAAATAGATGAAATCTCTTGTTCCCTATTCCCTCGCTTATCATTAGGGGCACCAGCCATTAACTGCAAGTAGTCAATGACTATCATAGAGATATTGTGATTTTGTTTCAGACGTCGACATTTGGCACGCAATTCAAAGATATTGATTCCTGGTGTGTCATCAATATATATGGGTAATTGGGATAATTTTTCAACTGCTGCATGAAGTTTTTTCCATTCATACTCTTCCAACTGTCCATTGCGGAGTTTACTAGAATTTATTTCTGCCTCCATAGATATCAAACGTTGTACCAACTGAACATTGGCCATCTCCAAAGAAAAGAAAGCAACACCCCTACCCGCTTCAGCCGCATTTTTGGTGAGAGAAAGCGTAAAGGCCGTCTTACCCATACCAGGACGGGCAGCCATGATGATGAGATCAGAGGATTGCCAGCCATTGGTCATTTTGTCCAATTCACCAAAGCCTGTCGTAACCCCAGTCATATCAGAACCCTTTTGTCCAGCGGCTTCTATTTGTTTTTGAGCTTTAATAGCCAAGTTGGCCATAGATTCATAACCCGTATTTAGGTTTTGGTCTGTGATATCGTAAAGTCCGCGCTCAGCTTCATCAAGTAGATCCAACACATCTTTGGTATCTTCATACGAATCATGTATTATTTGAGTGCTAACCCTGATAAGCTCACGTTGAATAAATTTTTGGGCTATAATACGGGCATGAAACTCAATATTAGCCGCTGAACCCACTCTATTGGATAAATCTATAAGATAACTTATCCCGCCTATTTCATCTAATTTTCCCAGTTTCTTCAACGATTCATGTACGGTCAATAAATCTATGGCTTGTGATTTACCAAACAAGTCTGACATGACACCAAAGATAATTTGATGCTTTTCAAGATAAAAACTATCCTTGCGTAAAATCTCAATAATAGATGGAAATCCGTCTTTGTCTATCATGATAGCGCCTAAAACAGACTCTTCCAGATTGACAGCTTGTGGCTGCACTCTACCATAAATCAAATCATTCTCTCCCCTCTTTGCAGAAAGTTTATTTCCTAATACTTTTAATGTCGCTGGAGCGTCTGCCATAAACTAATCTTAATATCTTTTTTAAAACGTGCACAAAGGTATGACAACTTTTTTAAATATAAAGTTCCCGTTTCCACATAAATTATGTTAACATCTTGTGGATAAGTGTACGATGCTGTGGATAACATATACAAGTATCGATATTTAAAAATAAAATATAACATATAAAATTTATTGTTATATCATTTACTATCATATTTTACCTCTTTAAAAGTTTTTATAATATACTGAAAATATGTAATATTATGTCAATATTAATAAACATATAATAATTATTACTATACATATTTAAGATTTTAAATTACATTTTTTCCTAATAAGTTGTGGCCTTTTACTGAAATTTCAATGTGGATATTTAGTTACATAAAAAATTTCATTATATGATAATGTTTGTTTTCTATTTTCGCACTAGAAAATTTAAGATAGGATATTATAAACAGATTAAATAAATAATATTAATTTTGCAGATAAATGAGACAATTCATACCTATTATTTTATTGCTTACAGTTTGGTCATGCGAAACTAAAAACAATGATCGACAAATAAACTATGATACTGAAAACAAGAAACCAGAGATAATTCAGCTTCCTATTAAAACAACAAAGATAGAAACCGAACCAAAGATAATTATTAAGCCATTTATAAATGCATTGTTAGAATCTGAAATTGTTAATACATATTTTGTTTCGGATACAATAGACAATGATTTTAAGTTCCTTATTGGTATTGCTGATAAATGGACTCAACGCTATCAGATGATGACTCATCAAGCAGATGATAATAAATTATATGGCGCATATACTCTTAATGATACTTTAAAAATTATTCCTTTCTTTTTGGGAGATTATGAGTCTCAATTATTCACAAAATGGAAAATAAATCCTGATTCTACATTAACTTACATAGGCAAAATTAATCCCATATTAAATTCAAAATATTCATTCAATAGAATTTTAGAATATAGAATTTTTGATCAAAAGGAATACTTTATAGGAGAAACATGGGGCGGAGAAGGAGGTGGAGTATGGAACATTTTTTGGACTGCTCAATACAATGGGTTTGATATAATCAACATGCAAGAACATTACACCACTGGATATGATGATGATGAAAATAATACGTCCATTGAATATGAGATAAAAAATAATTTAATAAGTATATATGAGAAAACAGATTCTGTTGTACAAAACAATGATAATAAAATTGTAATTCCTTTGAACCGAGAATTGGTCAAAGTAATAAGTATTAAATAAAAGAACCCTAAATTCAAAAATTTGGATATTTGTACCAATATAAATTTTAGAAAATATAAGTCTGTAACAAACGAAAATGAGTAGATTGAATAGTAAAACACCCTACCCCATATTTCATAGGTCTTTGGTGAGTATTGCTTTGATAATTATTTTAAGCTGTATGATGATATATAGAGGAGATAAAGAAAAATCCCAGTACAACCACCTCACTGGTAAAATTACTTTTCTTGATGATAATTATGATGAATATCCCTTTAGAAATGCTGGGAAATATAGATATTTAAGAATAGATACCTATCCTAAAACTTTTGAAATTTTTGTAGGCAAAGACAAAGGCGACTTCAACCCAGATTATGAAAACTTGGATGCCTTAAAATTAAATGATGAAATCCAAATTTATTTTGAAAATCCATTTTTTTTCATAAAAGCAGATCCAAAAATAGACAAACTAATACAATTTATTGAAATGGAAGACCAATCCTATTATATCCGTGGAGACAGTGATAGAATCATAGGATATTTCTGTTTATCAGCTAGTTTATTAATGCTAATTTTGATTTTTGAACTCAAAAGACGCGGCACAATTATCTAATTTCTAAAACTCAATGAACTTTATCAAAAAGAAAATTTGGTGTTTTATGACCAATTCATAGGCATTTTATTCAAAACATATATTCGTAAAACCAATAGAGTTTAATGAGACTTAATAATCACTTCTCGTTTCACTTGAATAGTGCCATCCATACCATTTACCATAGTGCTACCTATGGATGGATTATTGTCTTCCATCTTCACATCATCAACTGTAAGTGTGCCTAAGTTATGAATGCAACTTACTGAAGTCGTAGTGTCATTGGAACACAAGATGGTAACACCTTTCATGGTTACATTATTTCCAGCATGAATTGAGAATACAGGCCCCACTATGTTTCTGCCATCTATGTATAAATGTTTTGATGGAAACCCATTGATAGTGATATTTTTATCAATATGGATAGGTGTCAGAAGTGCTATGGTATCTTTAAAAAGATTAAAATCTACCTGTATGATATCCCCATCAATAGCACAATCTATGGCATTCCTAAGGCTAAATGGTCCACTATTGGCATTGACACGTACATCTGTACACTTGTACGGGTCAAAATTAGTCAGCACTAAAACTTCATTGGGCAACAATAAATAACTATCATTAGTATTATTGACAGTGTATGTGGTAGGATC
>DAIPYV010000164.1:0-7843 GCA_036782555.1 Saprospiraceae bacterium | reverse complement strand
AACATGCGAGGAGGTCTAAATGTTTACCGGATTGGGTGGCAATGGTGGCAAAATCGTTTGCAAATTTTGAGATGTCAGGTCCTACTATTTCATTTACCGATTTTTTTATTTCTTTCCAGTCTATAAAATTGCCAGCATTATCTACTATTTTAATATCATTTGTTGCCCCTATTCCCTTTGTTGCCATAAGGCCTAAGTGAGTTGCTGATTTTAAATCTGTGGCCTTACTTGCATCTACCAATGCATTACCAAGCTTTGCAACATCCTGAGATAAAGACGCTGCTGCCCCTATAGGTGCTAAAACCAAATCCATTATAAGACTGTTTTGGTCGCCGTCCATGACATACATAGCTCCCGCTGTAGTTAATTCCACTCCCAAAATGCTTGCCGCACCTAAGCCTACACCACCCGAGGCGAAATTTGTACCCAATATAGCTACGTACCCAATATGCTAAAGTAGAACTATGAAATGGTTTGTCTTTACTGAAGTCTTTTATGCTTTGACTCGATTGCTTAAATTCCGAAACCCAAGAATTAATTTGATCTTTTGTATAACGCATCTGATTATTTTGCCCGCAAAGTTATGGACTAGTCATCAATTGAAAAATATGTAGTTCGTCGGATGGATACAAAACATTCATCATGAAACACACATTCACACTAACACTAGCACTCACAGTGCTCCTCTCTTTTCTCAGCTGCACCAAAACTGAAGAAATAGACAAACTCCCACCCATCACCACAGAAGGCAAAAATACCTTCGGTTGCCTCGACAATGGTAAAGCCCGGATTCCAGAAACAGATGAGGGATTGTTTAATGAAAAACTTTCGGTAAGTTATGAAAATGGAAGTTTAAGTATTCAAGCAAGAATCAGAATAAACAATGGAAACATGCGACAAAGCATTATTGTGCCCGCTGATTTTACAGAGTTAGGTATTTATCAAATACCACCACTTCCGTTTGGGGGATTAGTTCACCAAATGCTCAAAATCAAACCATGGGCTCAATAGAATGCACCTCTTACAAGTGTATACCTGAAGACACAGAAATAGAAATATTGTACATCAATAACAACCAACGCATCATAATAGGAACTTTCAATTACAAAAACTTTACCAATCAATGTGGCGATATCATCAACATTACAGACGGCAGATTTGATGTCAGGTATTGATACATAAAATCAAATTTTCAAAATGTTGCATTATGTTTGAAATTTTCGAATGACGGTATAAGGTTTTAACACAACTTGCAAATACAATACACCATAATCATAAAACTACTTTAATTTTTTACCTTTGAAAAAGCGATCACCTTATTATAAAAATCCCTCGCCAAATCTCTCATTTCACCCATGGGATTGATCCATAGTATACCTACGGCAAACAAGCCTGTTATCAACATTCCTTTTAAAATCATATTCATGATAGGTATTGAGAAAAAAGGTATCCAATATACTGATAAAAATACCGCTACTGACCACATGAGTACTTTTATATGATCTGCCCACGTGATATTCAACTGAAATTCTCTTTGTACAAATATATATTTCATTACATTAAATAAAAAATAAGAAATCCCTGTGGCTACAGCGGCTCCTATAATCCCATGATTTTTGATAAAAATATAGTTTAAGAATACATTTATCATTGCTAATATCACTAAAAAATACATATGATATTTATACTTTTTGGAGTATGTGATGATGACTGAGTTGATGCCTGTGACCAAATCTGTAATGCGCGCCAAACTTAAAAACAGAAATATTGATAATACTACATCGAGAGAAGCTAGACTCCTCGGCATCAGCGACAATATATCTTCCCAACAAAAATAGAGCACCAAAAACATCAGTAGTCCAATGATGAGCCCATAAACTGACGATTTTTGATACACCATTTGAATATTGGCTTTATCATTTGTAGCCCAACTTTCCGATATCACTGGTGAGGCAATTTGATTCAGCGCTCGTGCCGGAATATCCATTATGTTAGATATAACCATAATTATGGTATATATTTGAACTGCCTCTACGCTCACCATCGCTCCTATCATTGATATATCTAATTTTAAGGCTACACTTGATCCCAAGCTATTGAGAAACGAAAATCCCATAAAGCCGAATAATCCAAAATATTCTGATTTGTTCATCGCGGAAAAATCGGGTCTTTTAAATTGTGTTTTCAGACTCAATAGATAAATAAAAATACTGATGACAATGACTCCAAAATAAATCAAAATAGTTTTCCCAAATAACTCTTTCGGCCAATAATTCAAAAACATCAACAAAATAATTATTGGTAAAAACAACTTTAGCAACAACGAATTGAGAATGTCTGGTATAACTATTCGCTTTTTTGTAGTCGCATGTGCTATAAAAAAAGAGCCTAAAAGCAATAATATAGCCAATATATATATTGTGAAAATATTATCGTTAATAAACTGAAAATTTTCAAACTTGCTAAAAAAAAATTGTTTTAATGAGGTATATATCAAAGCTAAAATCACCGTGGATACAAGTATTGACATAGACAAAATGGAAAATGAAAATCCTAAAAAGCTATTTTTTGCATTATTTTGTTCAAAAATAGGATGGTATTTAATTATAGCCGCTTGAATACCTAAACCTAATATTGGGGTCAACAAATAAGCCGTACTGTACAAAGATTGGAAATAGCCATAAAGTTCTTTGTCCAATGGATATATAAAGATGACGCTCAAAAAGCCTATGAAAGTGCCTATGAGATTGATAAAAGTAAACTTTAAACTTTGTCGCTTTATGACGCCCATCTAGATATTAATATATCTTTACCAACGCTGATGAATGTAATATTGTTGTCATGCCTATCCAATTACATCAAGGCATTATTACTGCTAATATATTTATCTAACCCCCTACTCAATAATGGTAATCTTAAGCATATTGGTTCTAAACCTCTTATATAGCGGCATACTACCTGTATTGACTACCACATCTCCAGTCTCTATGATACCTTCATCTACCAAAATTTGATTTACGTCTTCTATGGTTTCATCAGTGGTAGTAAACTTTTGGTACAAATGGCCTTGGACACCCCAAACCAGTGACAATGTATTTAACATATGTTCTTGATCTGAAAAGATATGTATTTGAGGCTTAGCTCTATAACTAGATATTTTAAAAGCTGTGTACCCATTGACTGTAAGGCCCAAAATCGCTTTAGCATTGATATCTTCCGCCACCTTGGCTGCATTGATACACACTGTGTCCGAAAAGAATGTTTCTTTATCTGGATTGGGTTCAGGACGCGTACCATGCATATGAAAATGTGCTTCAGCTTCACCTATGATTTTGCGCATGGCTTCCACCACAAGGGATGGGTGTGCCCCAACTGATGTTTCGCCGCTCAACATCACTGCATCCGCTCCATCTAAAACAGCATTGGCTACATCAGTGATTTCAGCTCTACTTGGAGAAGGGTTAGTAATCATACTTTCCATCATCTGAGTCGCTACTATGACGGGTTTGGCTCTTTTGACGCACCTATCAATTATCGTTTTTTGAAGCGCAGGTAATTTTTCCATAGCCATCTCCACGCCCAAATCACCTCTAGCTATCATAATGGCATCAGACACTTTCACTATGTCTTTTATATTAGTTATGGCCTCTGGTTTTTCTACTTTGGCTATGACTTTTGCAAAATGATTTTTATCTTTTATTCTTCTTTTTAAGTCAACAATGTCTTTGGCTTCACGTACGAAGGATAAGGCTATCCAATGCACAGGCTGAGTTAAAATAAATTCTAAGTCTTCAAGGTCTTTTTCAGTCAATGAGGGCTGCGAAACCTTTGTATCTGGCAAATTGACACCTTTATTTGATGACAAAACATTTCCGTACAATACTATCAGTTTTACCGTACTTTTTTTGTCTGTTTCGATCACTTCTAATACAACTTTTCCATCATCTACCAGGACTTTTTCCCCCACATTGACATCCTGTGCAAAAAGCTCATAACTCATGTAAATCTTTTCTCTTGTTCCCAAACACTCTTCATTAGTAAATGTCAAAACGTCCCCTTGACTTAGAAGCAATTCATTATTTTCAATTTTACCTACTCTGAGCTTCGGTCCTTGTAAATCCGCTAGGATACCCACATGTGTATTGTATTTATGATTGATATCAATTATTCTATCTATGGTATCTTTATGAACTTGGTGTGCTCCATGAGAGAAATTAAGTCGGAATATATTGACGCCAGCTTGGATGAGACTGACCAAAGCCTCAGTGCTACTTGAAGCTGGACCGATAGTAGCTATTATTTTTGTTTTTTGAGTATTGTTAATTGGAATTAATGGTGTCATAAATAAGTGTTTTGATTTAAAAGACAGCAAAGATAGTGTAAAAAATACAATAACGTTAGAATATAGATATTGTTTTTAGGTTAATATACAAAAAGTATATATCAAAACAATCGAAAATAACCCTTAAATTGGCCATTATCGCTTACAAAGAAAATGAATTGAAAGAGTAAAATATTTATTATTAAATATGTAATGCTCTATTGCTCGTAGCTGCCAAGGCTGCTTCTTTGACTGCCTCTGTATAGGTAGGATGTGGATGTGAAATACGCGCCATATCTTCTGCACTCGCCCTAAATTCCATCAATGCCACAGCTTCCATAATAACATCAGCTACTCTAGGGCCCACCATATGAACGCCTAAAATCTCATCAGTTTCCTTGTGAGCTATCACCTTTACCATACCTTCTGTATCCGTACTCGCCCTAGACCTTCCCAAGGCTTTAAATGGAAACTTGCCTACCTTATAAGGGATGCCAGCATCTTTCACTTCTTGCTCAGTCTTGCCTACAGCGGACACTTCTGGCCAAGTGTAAACAACACCAGGTATGAGATTATAATCGATGTGAGGTTTTTCGCCCGCTATATATTCCGCTACTAGCATACCTTCTTCTTCAGCTTTATGGGCTAGCATAGCACCTCTTATGACATCACCTATAGCATATATGCCCGGTACTTGTGTTTCCAAATGGTCATTTACAGGTATCCTGCCCCTATCGTCAGCTTGTATACCCGCTGCTTCGAGATTGAGGCCGTCTGTGTATGGTCTTCTTCCTATTGCCACCAAGCAGTAATCCGCCTTGATATCAAAAGTCTCTTCACTATCTCTCTTTTTGACTGATACAGTGCAGGAAGTTTTGGTAGCTTTTACTCCGGTAACACCATGACCTAAATGAAATTTTACACCTAGTCCCTTCAATGCCCGCATTAACTCTTTACTACAGTCTATATCCATCGTAGGGATGATTCTATCCATATATTCCACTACCTCGATTTCTGTACCCAATCGAGCAAATACTGAGCCTAATTCTAGACCAATAACGCCACCCCCTACAATCACCATTCTCTTGGGTACCTTGGTAATATTTAAGGCTTCTGTTGAGGTAATAACTCGATTTTTATCGTAATTAAAAATAGCTGGAGTGATAGGCTTCGAACCTGTAGCTATGATGATATTATGTCCTGTTATTTCTTGGCTTTTGTCATCAGACTTGATGGATATTGTATTCTTATTTACAAACGAACCATGACCAGTAAAAACGTCAATTTTATTTTTTTTCATCAAAAACTCCACACCTTTACAAGTTTGCTCCACCACTTCATTCTTCCTCTTTATCATTTGAGGCATATTGACATTTACAGTAGGTACATCTATACCATGAAGTTCAAATTTTTCAACTGCATTATGGTAGTGCTCACTACTATCCAATAAAGCCTTGGAGGGTATGCAGCCTACATTGAGACATGTCCCTCCTAATGTGTTGTATTTTTCTATAATAGCTACTTTTTTACCCAATTGGGCAGCTCTTATGGCTCCTACATACCCTCCTGGTCCTGAACCAATTATTATAACATCATACATCATAGATTAATCTTTTTTTGGATTTCTGTTTTTATTATAAAATCTTCTTTTATTAGGTTTTTTACTTGAGGCCAACTCACCTGATTTAGGTGCAGTATTATCAGTATTGCCAGATGCATTATTTTCATTATTTCCCGTTAACTTTGGGACATCGGTATTACTCACACTTTGATTTTGAGGACCTTTATCAGATAAATTCTGGCCTTTATGAGTCGTTTTTTGGCCTTGAACTGGCTTACTGGGCTGATTTTTAGGACGCTGACTCTGACCTTGATTTGATTTATTTTGAGCAGGTTTCTCAGTGGGATTTTGCTCCCTTGTTTGACTATTCGGACCTTCCTTTTTGGGTTGATTTTGTCCTTTATTCTGTTGATTGTTGGGTCTATTGTTTTGGCTATTATCTGTAGAGGGATTAGATTTATTTCTATTCTGGTTACCTTTTTTTGAGGACTTGTTACGACCCCTCCTAGGCTCATTTGTAAGCTCTATAAGTCCAGTCACATCCTCATATTCATGTTCTTCCTCAGGACCAAAACCATTTTCATCAGTCTCTACAGGTATATTAGATATGACAGTATCAGAAGTCAGTTGATCTGGAATTACATTTTTCTTATTTTGTTCTCTTACCTCTTTGGCATGACTCGTAGTAAGTGCTACAATCTGACCTCTCATCTTGTCATTATTTTCGTAGGCATAATAAAGCATACCTTTAAATATGTCTGTCTTAATAAGTACTAATTTTCCAGCCTTAGTGCGCAGAGTATCTGCATCCTCAGGAAAATCTTCCAATGCATCGAGATAAGTATCTAATTCATAATTAAGACAACATTTGAGGCGCCCACATTGGCCAGATAGTTTAGTTTGGTTAATCGCTATATTTTGATACCGTGCCGCTGATGTATTGACTGATTTAAAATCTGACAACCACGTTGAACAACACAATTCGCGACCGCACGAACCTATACCACCAATAAGGCCAGATTCTTGACGAGCGCCTATCTGCTTCATCTCTATCTTTATTTTAAATTCGTAAGCATAGTCCTTGACCAATTGTCTGAAATCAACCCTGCCTTCTGCTGTATAATAAAAAGTGGCTTTTTTCTTATCAGCTTGAAAAACCACATCACCTATCTTCATGTCCAAACCTAATGTGCGAGCTATCACCCTTGCTTTGACCATAGTAGGTTTCTCTAATGCGCGTGCTTCTTCAAGTTTTTCGAGATCGCGTTCGTTGGCTTTACGAATTATCCTGTGAGTAATCCTATCCTCTGACATTCTTTTTTTCTTCATCTGAAGCCTTACCAACTCTCCTGAAAGTGTGATTTGACCCATATCATAGCCACTTGTGGATTCCACTACCACCATATCTCCTGTCACAAATTCATAAGGAAAATCATTGATATAAAAATCCTTGACACTTCCTTTTTTGAAGCTTACCTCAACATAGTTATACATCGACGGATCATACACCTCGCGAGCAGCTATCCAATCGTAAGTATTTTTCTTGTTACAACCACCTGTTGAACAATGGCCTTTATCACCACATCCTGTAGGAACGCCTCCAGAACTGGTACTACAACTACTACATCCCATTTATATATATGTTACGGCAGGTAATATAAGTTACCTACTCTTTGTTTTAAAATAATTACAAAGGTACAAAAATTGTCATTTAAATACCAAAATTAATATAATTGTTTATCCAAATCTAATAAATCAAACAAAACTTCAGTTAAAGAAGATATTGTAGAATTTTGAGCATTAATTACTTATTGAAAAAAAATCCAGATTTCTTTGGTGGATACGGCTGTTCTGAAGAAAATGTCCTCTTCGATTGATTTCAATGTTAAAATTTGGATTTTCTAAATAAAAATCGTTTAAAAAACTATTTAAATAAGACATATCATTATCTATCCTTTGTC
>DAIPYV010000163.1:0-7854 GCA_036782555.1 Saprospiraceae bacterium | reverse complement strand
ACTCCCTGTATTGTACTAAAACCCAATAATTATGCCTAGATCGGTAAACGCAGTGGCTTCTAGAGCCCGCAGAAAAAAAATTTTAAAAGCTGCCAAAGGTTACTTTGGAGCCAGAAGTAAGGTCTATACAGTAGCAAAGAACGCTGTAGAAAAAGCACTTCAATATGCTTATAGAGACCGTAAAGCTAAAAAGAGAGCTTTCAGAAGATTGTGGATCACCAGAATCAATGCAGCTACAAGAACTTACGGTATGAGTTACTCTAAGTTTATCCACGCTTTAAATTCTAAAGAAGTGGGTCTCAATAGAAAAGTATTGGCTGACTTAGCAATGAATCATCCTGATGCTTTCAAAGCGGTGGTCGATTCAGTAAAGTAACTGCCCTACAAAAATATAAAAAAGGTGTCTCTCTTTCGGGTAGATGCCTTTTTTTTTACCAACACCAAATGAAATAACCCTTTCTAAAATGAGCTTTTTTGAAATTGCAGAAAAACCCTTTGATGCATTTGAGATTTACAAGCATATTTGCATAAAATCAAAGGTAAGACTTTCGGAGACCATCAAGCAAAGAGTCCAAAAAAACAGAGCATATTTAGATAATAAAATATCTGATAAAAACCAAATCATTTATGGTATCAATACAGGCTTTGGTTCTTTGTGTAATGTACAGATTTCACAAGAAAACCTTGAAAAACTTCAAGAGAATCTTGTACTTTCACATGCTTGCGGCATGGGAGAAAAAATATCTGAAGAAATATGCGCTACCATCCTACTCTTAAAGATAATTAATCTTTCTCACGGATACAGCGGTATAAGATTAGAACTATTGGAAAAACTTATTGAGTTATACAATAATGGTATATTTCCAGTTGTGTACGAGCAAGGTTCATTGGGCGCTTCAGGTGATTTAGCCCCTTTAGCTCATATGAGTTTACCTTTATTGGGGAGAGGTCTAGTCTATTATCAAGGAGTTATTAAAAGCACTGAAGATATATTAAAAATCACCGGCATAAAATCTATTTCATTGACCTCTAAGGAGGGCCTAGCCTTACTTAATGGCACACAGTTCTCCTTGGCGCATGCTATACATGCCGTCAGTGAAGGTATGTCTCTCTTTCATATTTGTAATCAGGTGGCTGCACTATCTATGGAGGCCTTTCAATGTGATATTTCTCCTTATAATGCGCTCTTACATATTGTGCGACCGCATAAGGGACAAAAAATTACAGCCGAAGCTATCTTTAATTATTTAAAAGATAGTCCTTTCAGAAAGCTACCTCAATCCAGTGTCCAAGACCCCTACTCTTTTCGCTGTGTGCCTCAAGTTCATGGGGCTTCCTATCAAGCGTTAGTACATGCATTAGATGTCATCAATACAGAAATCAATTCCGTTACAGACAATCCTATGGTTTTTGATGAATCAGATCTTATACTCAGTGGAGGTAATTTTCATGCCCAACCATTAGCATTAGTTTTAGATTATTTGGCTATAGCATTGGCTGAATTAGGCAGTATCTCAGAACGTCGCGTCTATCAGCTCATAAATGGAGATAGAGGATTACCAGCTTTTCTGACCAAGTATCCAGGATTAGATTCTGGATTTATGATAGCTCAATATACAGCTGCATCTATAGTAAGCCAATCCAAACAATACTGCTCGCCCGCGTCCATCGACTCTATTGTATCATCCAAAGGTCAAGAAGACCATGTCAGTATGGCGGCTAATGCAGCCACAAAAATCATGAAAGTGGTCTCTAATCTTAAGTCGCTTGTCGCCATTGAGTGGTTAACGTCAGCTCAAGCCCTTGAATTTAGGAGGCCCACAATGACTTCTCATGCTCTTGAAAAGTGTTATCAGGAACTAAGAACTCATATTCCAATGCTGGAAGAAGATAGGCTGATGCATGATGACATGATGAGAGCTAGAAAATTAGTAGAAGAAAAAATCAAATTAGACAGAACCAATCGATAATCTTCAATAGATAGAAATACACAAAAAAGGGAAATAAAATTATCTCCCTTTTTTTCTCTAAGATATTTAAAAACTCCTATATTTTCGCTTAGGTTCTTTTCCTTCTAACTCAAAAACAATCCTAGAATTTTTTTGCAATGTAGACCCTGATGCCTCTTCAAAAATGCGCTTATATTTATTCCAGATATTATTAGGTTGGCGCTCACCATTAATTCTCAAATACTTACCTGTTAGTTCAATTTTGTTGGTTTTGTTAGGAATTAGCAACTCATCCTTGTTGAGAGAATGACCCAGTATTTCAACAAAATTATTTTTATCTGTAGGTTCTTCATCTAGTAAGTAGTCATCCAATGGCATGGATTGACCATAGTTTTTGAATTGGAAATTAAAAGATGTGTCGATGTTAAATGTTGAAAAGTTATCATCTTCAAAGATTTTTTTGAGCATTTCCATCGGCCCACTCAAAAAATCTGCGTCGATGTCTTCAAAGCCATCCCATTCATCAAATTTGCGGAACATACCTATTCCCGAATTGGAAAATTTATCAAATAGTGAATCTAAATCTCCCCATTTATATAAAAACTCATCATTTGAAAAGTTATCTCCAAACATAAACATCTGTCCGCTAAGAGAAGATTGGGTTTGAGATCTAGAGGAGTCTATGATGTCTTCATATTCACCATATTTCTCTTTTGGTATTACCTTGCCGTCTACTTCTAATTCCACCAGAATGCCATCCTCAAAAGACATTTTTACCTCCTGTTCATTTTCTATTTTATGAATTTTCATAGATTGTTTGCTCATGACAGGTATTGTATCCAAATAATGTCTCTCACTATATCTTTTCTCTGATATTGCTAGATGAGAAGCTACTGCATGATTGAAATAAAATAAACAAAATATCAAAACACTTAAAAAGACAATTCTGTCTTTCAAATGTCCTACACTAATTATTTTTGACATAATTTATTATTGATAAATATTAAAAAAACTCTCACTTTAAAACGCTTGAATAACTTAGTTGGTTTTATTTGGGCTCTTTTCAGTATAATTTTTAATAAATATTTAACCTAAATAGGTATAATTTGTATTCTTCAATCTTGATTATTTCTCAATTCTAGCAGGCGATTGATCTTTGTCTCCAATTTTTCTATTTTGTCCATGAGTTCGTCATTATTGTCAGCCACCATCGCATCGACAAAAATAGAATTGACCAAAGACAAGCCAAACATACCACCTGTAACGACTACAAAAACAAAATAAAAATAAGTCATCGCTTTAAATAATGAACTTTGACCTAAAACTATTTCTTCTGGAATTTCAAACCATCCTTCTATTGAAAAAGTTTTAAAAGTAGAATATAAGGATATGCCTGTATTCCCAAAATGTTCAGGTGATACTTCATGAAAGAAATTATAAGACATGACGGCCACAATAAAGATGTAAATGATGAAGCCTATGAAAATAATTACTGATGTCTTAAGTGCTCTCACAATACCTAACATAAGCATATCTACACCTTTAATAAATCTAAATAGACGAAAACTTCTAAAAATTCTGATAGCTCTAAACATAGGCAATATCCCAAGCCCTGTCAAATCCATATCAAAAAGTAAAACTATTAATGATGGGATAGAGATGACTACAATGAAAAAATCGAACCTATTCCACCTATCATTGATATACTTTGTCCACCCATGATATTTTATCTTAATTCTGGCCTCAATAATAAACAACACTACTATGAATGCGTCCAATATCTCAAACCAATACAAGGTATTATAATCTAATTCGAGACCGCTCGCAAAAATAAGAATGCAGCTGGCTATAATAAGATTGAGTATAAATTTATCATTTAAAAATAGTCGTTGTATCATTGGATTTCTATTTTAGTTCAAAGTACTATAAAATAGGGCAAACATAGTACAAAATTTTAAAAAAAACTTGGCTACAGTGAGGAAAATACAACCAAATTAAATAAAATGAAGTTTTAATTACATTAAATAATAACCTATGGTAGTTCAAATATTGAGCGTATTTAAATATTTTGTAAAAACGTTTATTGAATTGAGGTCTGAAGCGGCTAAGTATATTTTTTATACGGGTATTATTGCGCTATTGCTCTTAAGTATATTATTATGGGGTATTTGGAAGTTTTCTGGTTTAGCGGGCGATTACTTAAGTCAAAGTATACCGTGGGAATGGGCTCAAAATTCCATGATGTTTTCAGTCGTGATAGGTATATCAGTCATAGTCTTAAGCTGGATAGTTTTTAAATATATACTTTTGATGGCATTGAGTCCCCTACTTAGTATAATATCAGAAAAACTTGAAATAAGAATACAAGGACACAATTCCGGTAGAGGATTTTCTCTCACAGCGTCAGCTGCAAGGGGCATCCGCATCAATACTAGAAACATAATAAAGGAAATCATAATGACCTTTTTACTTCTTATAGCCAGTTTGGTGCCTGGTATCAATTTAGTAGCCCTCGGATTATTATTTTTAGTTCAAGCGTATTTTGCTGGTTTTGGTATTATGGATTTTTATCTTGAGAGGCATTATACCTTTAGAGAATCTATTGGTGTAGTTTACAGTAACAAATGGGCAGCTATTGCTATAGGGAGTATTTTTACCGCCTTGTTATTTATACCGATATTAGGCGTGTTAGTGGCTCCTTATTTATGTACAGCTGCAGCCACACAGTATTTTCTTAACAAAGGCCAACTTAGTAGATCTAGCGAGTTATGAACTTAAAAAACAAAGGGTCAACCCTTTTAAGGTCAACCCTTTGTACAATAAATTAAAATGTTAAACGATTATTTTCTCTTGGCGTGATAAAGCGTTTTTGTCCTTATTCCATTTTCATAAATAGCAATAAACGCATCCCCAAAACCCATTGCTCTCACAGTTTTCATATCTTCCAATGCGACTTCTAAAGAAGTATAACCTTCTAAAGAATATCTATAAAGTGTTTTGTTGGGATAAAATTCAGCGCCAATGGGTCCGATTTGAGCAACTTTTGGGAAGGTGGCGTTAGATTTTTTTATCGCCACAAATTGTACTCTATACTCTTTTTTAGGTTTTGTATCTAAAAATTTTGAGTCCACATCTTCTATATTTTTTACTAATAAGTCACCACGCTTGCATCTTTCAAGATGAGAAGCAAAGATGACTTCCAATGTGCGCGAGTCACTCTCCTTGTAGTTTTTACTAAACTCATTATATTCTTTTTGAGCACTCTCACAATTGCCAGTGGCACACTGAGCCAATGCAAACATATACTGTGCTCTAGGATATTTAGGGTCAGATTTTATTTTATTAAAACATGCGATAGCATCTCCAAAGTTATTTGCTGCAAAATAGGATTCTCCAGCTTTATATAAAAATTCTGCGGCTTCTTCATCATATTTGGCTTCAGGAGCTTCTACTACTTCTATTTCTTCTAAAGGTATTTCGATATCACTATCTTGATAAATTTCTTCTTCGACGGTATTATCTGTTGACTTGGATTTCTCTAAAACTACTATTTGAACGTCTTCTTTTAGAATCAAATCACTGCTTATGGGTATCTCTTCTTTACCAACTATATTGATATTATTTTCTACAGTGGGTATAACATCTATAAAATCTTTAGGTAGCAACCTTACTTTATTTTGGTTAGTTAAACTGCCCAACTTGAAAATCAATCCAGTTGAGACATTTAAATTGCTTAAATTAGCTTGCCCAATGGTGTAAATCTCTTCTGCTTCCATATATTCTGGGTCATCTATGCTTCCATTGTTATTGGCATCATTGACACTAAAATAAGAATATTGATAACCCATCTGAGATAAAAATCTTGTAGACAAATAATCTACTTTTAGATGAACGCCCAACCAAGAATTGATATTATAAATACCCCTAATACCAGCGTTCCAAATATACTGAAAATCTCCACCTTGTCCTGTAAACTTAAATATTTCATGAGGCTGATTGAAAAAATATTTTTGGAACATTAATCTTGGAGTGTCCGTTTGACTTATTCCAGCTTTTGCAAATATATTGATGTCCCATCTCTGACTTCCCAATCTATAAGATGGACCAAAAACCATGTATTTTGTCTGCCAACTTTGAGGAACATCCATCTTTATACTTTCAAAATATTTTCGCTCTATGTGTTGAATAAATACATTTGAACTTGGATTATTGACGTACCCAATGGCTACTCCCAATCCTAATTTTGCAAAGAAAAAATCGACATGACTATTAAAACTATATCCTTGTGATGCAAACATGAAAGTATTTCGCATTTCACTCATAGGCGTTGAGCCGCCACCTCCTATATCTATTTGAAGGATACTTTTTTGACCAAAACTTATCGTGATAGTGAACAGAATAAAAACCAATGATGATAAGAGATTTCGCATTTTATAATTAATTTTGTTTTTTTATTGCAAATAGCTCAATCTCAGGCATATATAAAATAAATAAGTAACAAAAATGATAAGCTTCATTTTTTACTATTTATCTCAATAAATTTTTAGGTTCAAATTCTGCGCAAATATATAAACATTTTTTAATATGAAAGTCATTTTAAAGTATAATATTACATAATAATTTAAATTTTATATCTTTGTGATCAATTTTATAAAATGAAGAAATATTTTATTCTTTGTGTTATTTTAGTCTTTAGCTTATGTATTCAATCCCAGACCTTGACGATTAGAGACCAAGATACCCAAAGAAGTTTGGAAGGTGTGGTACTATATGATGTCGAAAATAACACGTCAGGTATAAGTGATTCACGAGGACAAGTCGAAGTGTCTTTTTATAAAAATTCTTCTATTATTGAGATAAGATTTATAGGGTACAAAACTCAAAAATTAAATTATAGCGAACTTGAACAACTTAATTTTGAGTTGTTTATGGAGACCAATATATTAAATCTGGATATGGTAGTGGTATCAGCTACTAGATGGCGTCATAGTGGCCCAGATATTCCATCAAAAATAGTATCTATTTCGGCCAAAGATGTCACTTTACAAAATCCACAAACATCGGCGGATTTACTGGCCATTTCGGGAAAAGTGTTTATCCAAAAGAGCCAACAAGGAGGAGGAAGTCCTATGATCAGAGGCTTTGCCACTAATAGACTCATTTATACGGTTGACGGTGTACGTATGAATAATGCTATTTTTAGGGGTGGAAATATTCAAAACATCATAAATTTAGACCCTTTTGCCACTGAAAATACCGAAGTATTATTTGGTCCAGGCTCAGTCATCTACGGTAGTGATGCCATAGGTGGTGTGATCAGTTTCCAAACATTGACACCTCAGTTTTCTGATACAGAAAAAACATCCATTCATGGTAAAGCCAATACAAGATATTCTTCAGCTAATAAAGAAAAAACAGGTCACTTTGATATAAATATAGGACTGAAAAAGTGGGCATTTTTAACCAGCGTTAGTATATGGAACTTTGATGACTTGAAACAAGGTAAACATGGACCCGAAGATTATATAAAAAATGTTTTTCCATCAAGACAAAATGATATGGATATCATCATCATACAGGATGACCCACTTTTACAAATTCCCTCGGCCTATTCGCAAATGAATATCATGCAAAAAGTCAGGTTCCAGCCCAACGATAAATGGGATTTTCAATATGGATTTCATTATTCCACTACTTCACCTTACGGAAGATACGACCGCCACAATAGGTTTAGAAGTGGTACTCTTAGGTATGCGGAATGGGATTATGGACCACAATCATGGGTGATGCATAATCTCAGTCTGACTCATAAAGGAAGCAATTCATTGTATGATGACATGTCCGTAAAATTGGCTCATCAAGATTTTGGCGAAAGCCGCCTAGAGCGTAATTTTAATCAAAATAT
>DAIPYV010000162.1:2213-7879 GCA_036782555.1 Saprospiraceae bacterium | reverse complement strand
AGGATGGATTGTTAGATATAGTGATAGGAAAGCGAAATACTCAATTAAACGTGCTCATCAATAATGGTACTAAAGAAAACCCATCGTTTAACTCCAATCCTAATCAAGCACCCAACATATTGAATTTAGGTGAATTTTTGCCTTTTACAGCATCAAGACTTCGTAATGGAGCTCCTACGTTTATAACATCCGGAGAAAACGTACTTTTGATTTTTGGTACTGAAAATGCTGGAATATTGACCTATGATACACACATAGGCACCAATACTAATATTTTTACTCAAATGACACCAACTACAGAGAACCTCCTTCAAGACATGTCATTAGTGCCGACATTATACGATATCACTGATAATGGTTACTATGAAATGGCTGTGGGAAATGCCCGAGGTGGTATTCAGTTTTTCAGTACAGGGTTTAAAGTAGGTACTTCAAGTACAGAAAAAATACACACATCTGTCCATGCAAAAATATATCCTAATCCATCATTTGGATGGATAGGAATAACCACTTTTATGGAAGATTTTTCAATTGAAATCTTAGATATTAATGGAGTTCTATTAAGAAAAATGCCGAAATCCAATATTTATGATATAAGTGAATTTCACTCCGGCACCTATTATGTCAAACTCACTAATAGTCAAGAGACTTTGATAAAAAAAATAGTTATCATTAAATAGATTTTACGGATTTTAAAAAAAAATAGCTACCCATAAATCATATGATTAACACAACATTAATTAGATATTGATACTTTTTAAAATAAATTTGTTAATTTTGCGCCCTTATTTAATATACATGAGATTTTTCTTTTTTAGTTTATTGTTGTTTTTCATGTCGTGTAAGTCCGAATTCGAGCTTGTGCGCTCTAGTAACAATCCAGAAAAGATATACGAAGCTGCCAATAAGTATTATGAACAAGGAGAATATGATAGAGCCATTTCTCTTTACGATTTGGTCATTCAATACTACAGAGGCCGTCAAGAAGCTGAAGAACTCTTTTACAGATATGCTTACGCACATTATAATTTAAATGATTTTATACTAGCTCAGACTTATTTTAAAAATTTTTCAACTACATTCGCTAATAGTATCTATAAGGAAGAAGCTGATTTTATGTCGGCCTTCTCCAATTATAGACAATCACCCAACTACAAACTAGACCAAACACCCACGATAAAGGCCATAGAGGGATTTGAACAATTTATAAATAAATATCCTAATTCCCAAAGAGCCATTGAAGCCAATAATCTGATAGACAATTTAAGAAAAAAATTAGAGCTCAAATCAGTGGAACAGGGTATGCTATATTTTAAAATAGGTGAGTACCAAGCTGCAATGGTGACTTTCCAAAACACCATAAAAGACTTTCCTGAGTCACAAAAAAATGAAGAGATAAGATTTTTGATATTAAAATCTAGCTACATACTGGCAACAAATAGTATCTTCGAAAAACAAGAGGAAAGATTTTTAGAAACTCTAGAAAATTATCAGAAATTCATAAAAAAATACCCTAAGTCTTCATTTAGCAAGGAAGCAAAAAAGATTTATAAAGATTCACAAGAACAATTAAAAACATTTAAAGTATAATGGCAACAGATATAAGATCAAAAGTACAAGGCTTAGAGCCAAGTATCAGAACACGTGACATCAAGTCAATAGCCAATAGAACAGCTACCATCTATGAATCACTAAGTGTGATTACTGAAAGGGCTAAACAAATCTCTATAGAGATGAAGCAGGAATTACATAATAAATTGGAAGATTTTGCTACTACTTCGGATACTATAGAAGAAATACTCGAAAACAAAGAGCAAATCGAAATAAGTAAGTTCTATGAGAGACTTCCTAATCCAGTTATTATCGCAACTGAAGAGTTCATCCGAGGTGAGCTTCAGTTTGAGTACAAGGAGGGTGAAGTAAAAGAATTAGATTAATGCCTTTTGCTCAAAGATCATTCAATATTTGGACTGTCTTGAGCGTTTTTGGATGTTGAAAATGGAAATACATTGACAAACAAAAAAATTCTATTGGGTATTACAGGTAGTATTGCAGCTTACAAATCTGCAGTACTGTGTAGAGAACTGATAAAATCTGGTTTCGAGGTGCGTATTATTATGACACCTTCCGCTACAAGTTTCATCTCGGCATTAACCCTTTCTACACTTTCGGGTCATGAAGTATTTATAGACATCAATGACCAAAAGTCATGGAACAACCATGTAGAATTGGCCCTTTGGGCGGACTTATTTTTAGTGGCGCCCTGTACAGCCACATCATTATCTAAAATGGCACACGGCATTGCGGATAATATGCTCGTAGCAACATATCTATCAGCTAAATGCCCTGTCATGATAGCACCAGCTATGGATTTAGATATGTGGAAACATCCTTCTACTAATAATAATATTGAACTCCTTATATCTTATGGTCATGATATTATACCTGTAGGTAATGGTTTTTTGGCAAGTGGTTTGCACGGGGAAGGCCGTATGGCAGAGCCTCACGAAATAGTGCATTATGTACAAAAATATTTTAATCAAAAATGGACTCTCAAAGATAAAAAAATCTTAATAACTGCTGGTCCCACATACGAGCATATAGATCCTGTCAGATTTATAGGCAATCACAGCTCCGGCAAAATGGGCTTATCGTTAGCTTTAACTTGCGCCGAAAGAGGGGCAAAAGTCACCTTGATACTAGGCCCATCACATCTCAATATAGAACACTCAAACATCAAAGTAATCCCCGTGACCACTGGCGAAGAAATGTATGAAGCAACTCATGAACATTATACGACTTCTGATGTGACCATTTTTGCCGCTGCAGTGGCAGACTATAGACCTCAAGTAATAGAAACGCAGAAAATAAAAAAAACTGACTCGAATCTCATTATTGAATTGGTCAAAAACAAGGATATAGCCTATGAAATGGGGCTGATAAAAAGAAAAAGTCAAATAAATATAGGCTTTGCATTAGAGACAAACGACGAAATTTTTAATGCACAGACTAAAATACACAAGAAAAACTTTGATTTTATCGTTCTTAATTCGTTAAAAGATGATGGAGCTGGTTTTAAGGTAGATACCAATAAGATTAAAATCATAAATAACATGGATGAAATCCTAGATTTCGGTCTAAAACCTAAAAACCAAGTAGCTTCGGATATCATAGATTATTTAGAAGACATTTTAAAAATCAATAATGCGTAATATTTTTTTTCTGATCGTTTTTTTAAGTTTGGGTTTCCTTCAAGTTAGTGCTCAAGAACTAGACTTTAAAATTGTTTTACAGACACAGTCTTCTATACAGTCATTTACGAATAACCCCCAGTTTTTTAAAAGTTTAGAATCTACCATTAATGAATTTATTAACAAAACAAAGTGGACAGAAGACGAATTTAGAGACCATGAAAAAATTAGAGGAAATATCCAAATTACCATAACTGAGGAGTTGTCTCCTACTTATTTTAAAGGTGAAATGGTATGGAAAACGGAACGCCCTGTCTTCAATTCTACATATTCTACACAGTTAGTGAATATAATTGACAAGGAATTTGAATTTTCATACAGTGAGACGCAACCATTGTATCAAACAACCAATACATTTTATGATAATCTATCCTCTATTCTCAGTTTTTATGTCTATATCACACTAGGCATGGATTATGATTCCTTCAGTATCAATGGAGGAGAGAAGCACTTCAGAATGGCACAAGAGATTATTACTTCATTATCATCAGAAGTAGCCGGGCAAAGAGGCTGGACACAAACTGGAAGTGGAAGAAGAAATAGATTTTGGTTGATTGAAAATATTTTGAGTGCCCCAATGAGACAGTTCAGACAAGCATACTATGAATACCACAGAATGGCCTTGGACAATATGCATCTGGACCCTGACAAAAGTAGGGCCGTACTCTTAAGTACACTTACCGCTATGGGTCAGGCCGACAAAGATTATCCAAGCAGCTATTTAATACAAGCTTTTGGAGATGCCAAAAAATTTGAAATAGTAGATATATTTTTAGCAGCTGATAAAGGGCAGAGAAGCAAGGTGCAAAATATAATGGTAGGTATGGATGTTACAAAAAAACAAGATTACTTACCCCTAGACTAATGCCATGTCTTCAAAAATAAAATTAGCTATAATGGCCTCTGGTGGTGGCAGCAATGCAGACAAAATATGCAGCTACTTCTCTCACCATCATAATATCGAAGTGGCTCTGATTATATCCAATAGAAAAAACGCTGGAGTCCTCACTATCGCAGAGAAATATGATATAGAAGACATCTACATCGATAAAGCTACATGGGACAATGTAGAGGCTGTCAAAGGAATATTGACAGATTATCAAATAGATTATATTATCTTAGCTGGATTTTTAAAGCTAATCCCTTACGACATCATTCAACATTGGCGCGACAAAATTATAAATATTCACCCATCATTACTACCAAAATTTGGCGGCAAAGATATGTATGGTCTTAATGTGCACAATGCCGTAAAGGCGGCCAAAGAAAAAACGTCAGGTATGACCATTCATTTGGTCAATGAAGAATACGACAAAGGAGAAATCTTATTTCAAGCTACATGCCATATTGAACCTGATATGACACCAGAAGACATCGCCAAAAATGTTTTAATTTTGGAGCATCTTCATTATAGTCCAACCATAGAAAATTTTGTTTTAATGAGATTAAACACTATTGCAAAAAATTAAATTTTGTTAAATTAAGATTTGTTTGTGTTAATCTTTGTTAAATAAAACTTATCAAGACTATATGAGTATCTGATTATATGTACTTTTGTGGCATAATTTAGAGTGGTTTGGAAAAAATTCAAATCATCTTATTTGTAAATAATTAATTTTGTAAAATAAAATTTTATCATGAGCATTATCAAAAAGTACCAGCCATCAAAAAGCAATTGTAAAGTGACTTTTTCCTTTCCAGCACAAGAAGGAGTCAATGATGTAAAAATCTTAGGAGATTTCAATAATTGGGATCCTACTTCAGCAACTATAATGAAAAAAAGTAAGTCTGATTTTTCAGCTTCCTTAGAATTAAATCTAGGTCAAGTCTATGAATTTAGATATCTAATAAATGGCAATCAATGGGAAAATGATTTTAGTGCAGACAAATACGTTGCTTCACCATTTGTTGGAATTGATAACAGTGTATTAATTATAGAGGCAGCTGAGACTAAAGCAGCTCCTAAAAAAGTTGCGGCTAAAACGCCTGCTACAGCAAAAGCATCTGTGGCTAAAGCTCCCGTTGCTAAAGCTGCATCAGCTACAAAAGTTGCATCAGCTACAAAGGCAGCTCCTAAAAAAGAGGCTATCGTTAAAACAGCTCCTAAAGCCACAGCAGAAACACCTGTAAAAGCTACAGCTAAGCCTAGAGCTACTAAAGCCGCAACTGCCAAGACAACCGCTAAAACAGCGGTTAAAAATGATTTAAAGAAGATCTAAGTTAATAAGTAAGATATTGAATGCCATTCTTACCCCTTCGATATAGAACGCTTAACTTTCTAACCAAAATAAATCGAAGATAGGTTTTGAATCCAATACACCCCTACTAAATTTACAAGCAATATCTACTAGAATATATCAGAGCGTCATCTTTTATGAAAAGGTGACGCTTTTTTAATGGCCATGTCCAGCTGCT
>DAIPYV010000162.1:0-2113 GCA_036782555.1 Saprospiraceae bacterium | reverse complement strand
GAGCGTCATCTTTTATGAAAAGGTGACGCTTTTTTAATGGCCATGTCCAGCTGCTCAATAAAATCAATATTTTTGATGGACAGGCATAGTAACCCTATGGAAATTCATTAAAATTAATGAAGTGATTGATTTCGCAGAGATTTTATCTTGTGATAACTGCCCAATGGACAGTCAGGGATTTTCAATTGGATAATGCTGGTCTAATATGTGGTCGTCATATTTTCGTGAACGACTATAATAAAATCTGCCTTACCTTTATGCTCATTAGCGAGCTTTTTTAGATTTTTTTGAGAAGCAGTAGATATAGTGACATATTTCAATTCTGGTCTTTCACGCATTAGATACCATAATATACCCTCGTAGTTATCTGAATGGTAGGCTCCATTATAATGGATAAAGAGGCTACCATCAACATAGTTTTTTAGAATATTATGGGCCATAGTGGCGTCTTTAATAGCCTGTGCTTTAGGAAAATTATCAGAAGCACGATCACCTCCCATCATAGTCAACATGTTTTTATATCCAGGTAATTCCCCATCATAGGCTATAGGTAGGGGTGCTATCCATGTCTTTTCAGAATCAGGTAGTAAATCCAAAGGCTCAAAACCCTCTCTAAATACTTTACTTGCATATTTGCGCGGTATATTGGTCGCAATGAAGGGTAAATTGTGCTCTTTGGCCAAATCAACTAGGGGTTTATAATCAGTACTGTGATTTTTCCATAATCTTGCCAAAGTGTCTAATCCTTTTTGGTCTATTTCCCCTGCAAGATATTGGTCCAATGCTGCTTGATTGTCTGTTTCTATCATCTCTGCACCAAGGATAAGTTTTCGTTGAGTGTTCATAGTATCTGTCACCTCATATTGAAGCCAGTGTACTATAGGATTATTATGGAACTCACCAAATAAGAGAATATCCGCTTTCTTGATTTTTTTAAGCATCTTTTTATAGGTCGTTTTATTACCTTTAGCATCAAAAAGTTGGTAAGCCGGCATGGACTGACCTTTAGCCATGCTGATGCCGCAGAAAAAACCTAGAATCAAGATATATATAGTACGCATAATCAAATTTTTAATATTGTCAAGAGTGCTTATCTAAGCAAAATAATCGCTAAAGGGGTAGTTTACCATTGTTTTCTATGTGTATAATATTCATGTCTACTTTCCATGACCACACACTTTCAAAACTGTATCTTCCTCCTTCAATAGTTCTTGGCTCAGCCATGCAGCTATCAAGGATTCATCTTCGGTGATTTTTTCTATTTCTGCTTCATTCCAATAAAGATCGACAAACTTCGTATCAAACTTTCCTGACACAAAAGCGGGATGCTTCATCACAAAACTACCAAAATCTAAAGTCGTACTAATACCTTCTACTTGATATTTTTGAATAGCAAAGAGCATCTTATCTATAGCAGCTTGTCGGCTTGGAGCGTGTACCACAAGTTTGGCCAACATAGGGTCATAATATATAGGTACGTCATCACCCTCAGCATAGCCATTGTCCACACGAATGCCTTCGCCTTCGGGCACTTGATATTTGTGCAGTTTATTAATACTAGGTACAAAATTATCATAAGGGTCCTCTGCATAGACGCGCAATTCTATGGCATGGCCATTGATCTTTAAGTCATCTTGCGTAAAACTCAATTTTTCACCTCTTGCCACTCTGATTTGTTGCTCTACTAAGTCCAGACCAGTAATGATTTCAGACACAGGATGCTCTACCTGAAGTCGTGTATTCATCTCCAGAAAATAAAAATTTAATAAATCATCTACTAAAAATTCTACTGTACCCGCACCTTCATAATTACATGCCTCAGCGACACGTACAGCTGCTTCACCCATTTTTTTGCGCAAATCAGGCGTCAATACCGATGATGGGGCTTCTTCAATGACTTTTTGGTGGCGCCGTTGGATAGAACATTCTCTCTCAAAAAGATAGACCGTATTTCCAA
Organism: Saprospiraceae bacterium; assembly: GCA_036782555.1. GTDB lineage: Bacteria > Bacteroidota > Bacteroidia > Chitinophagales > Saprospiraceae > OLB9. The sequence goes on along the minus strand of DAIPYV010000162.1, from coordinate 156 downwards.
AACTATCGGCCAAAATCTGTATCTCAATATGTCTCGGAGATGTTACAAACTTTTCAATAAATACAGCTCCATTGCCAAAAGCAGACACTGCTTCATTGATGGCCAATTGCATCTGTTCTTCAAATTCTGCACCGTGATGTACCATTTTCATGCCTT
>DAIPYV010000161.1:0-7956 GCA_036782555.1 Saprospiraceae bacterium | reverse complement strand
ACGGGTTCAGAAGGTCTCTCCAATCCTGAAGAATTTGATGTGCAAAGTATTGGGAAAATAGAGCTCATCAAAGGGCCTTCATCAGCACTTTATGGGTCAGGATTGGGGGGTACATTGGCCATGACTACTCCCAAGAATCTTACTCATTCTGGTGGTTTAATAGCTCAATATGGTAGCTTTGGAACAATGAGGACTAATGCTTATGTAAGCTATCAAAAAAAGAGCTTCAGTCTGTGGACTAGTCTCAATCATTTTCAGTCTGATGGGTACCGAGATAATAATTTTCACCGCAGGAGTTCTATGCTTACTGTGGCTCAATGGACAAGAGATAAATGGGTTGTTCAAGCTACTTTATTGGGTGTGGATGTATTCGGTAGGATTCCAAGCTCGATAGGAGAGACATTGTTGAGAACCCAACCCGAAGCAGCTGATGCCGGATGGGCTAATATAAGAGGATACAAGAAATACAATCGCGGCGTAGCAGGCCTGAGTCTGAGTAGAAAAATCAACAATGCTATGACCAATACTTTGACGGTATTTGGACGTTGGCTGGATAATTATGAGGCCAGACCGTTCAATAATCTTGATGATTTGGCTTTGAGCACCGGCTTAAGAAATCGCTTGAACTATTATTCTGAAAAGCTAGAAGTCACGGCTGGTTTTGAGTGGTTAGTAGAACAATACAGCTGGAAACTATCCAGAGTGGGCTCAAATGTTTTATTCAATGAAAATCAAGAGATCAGGCATCAGCTCAATGTATTTGGTATAGCCTACTACAAGCCCGTTGACAATATCAATATTTCCATGGCATTGGCATCCAATCATATCCGATATCGATTGGATGATTTGTTTCCTGACAATGATGACCAATCGGGAAGACGTAGATTTCCAACTGTTTTATCACCAAGGCTGGGAATAAATTATGCGCCTTATGAGCGTTTTGCTATTTATGCATCTGCGGGTCATGGCTTTTCGATGCCCAGTCCAGAGGAGACTTTGTTGCCAGGTGGAGAGGTCAATCCCAATATCCTCCCTGAGCAAGGCTATCAGTTTGAGCTTGGAAGCCGTTATTTTTTGGCAGGTGAATTACTCGAAGTTGACCTTGGTGTATATCATATAGAACTCAAGGACCTGTTAGTGACCCAACGGATCACAGAAGATATCTTTACAGGCATCAATGCAGGTCGCAGTAGGCACTATGGTCTTGAACTACAGTTGAAAAGCAGTCTGTTGAACCTTGGGGAATTTCCTGGCAGCCTTCATGCAAATTTGAGTTTCACTCTATCTGAAAATCGATTCGTAGAGTTTGAGGATAGAGGTCAGACTTATGATGGGAATCACTTGCCTGGCATCCCTCGGAGCAGCACCCAATTGGTATTGGGCTGGAAACCTGTGCGTTATCTTGAGTTTTTGACACATTTACAGTACATAGGAAGTCAATTCATAACAGATGACAACAAGGTGGATTATCCCAGTTTCTTTTTGGCTAATTTTAGAGTATCCATACCAAAAATATCTTTGGGGAAACAATCTCTCAATATCTACTTCGGAGCCAATAATGTCACCGACACAAAATACGCTTCCATGCTACTGATTAATGCCCTTGCCTTTGGAAATCGGGAGCCTAGGTACTACTATCCTGGATTACCGAGGAATTATTATATGGGGTTGCGTTATCAGTTTTGAGGGGTAGAGTAGGAATATGAAGAGGAAGGAACAACAAACTTTTTCAATTTTTTTAGGAAGAACATATAAGATGAAGAATGATAGTTATTATTAATAAGAAAATGTTTCTTTTATTAAAAATGAATATTTATTTAACAGAAAAACACTCGTGATAAAACCAACTTGGGAAAAAATCGTATATTTGCGTTGTTCAATTGAAGCGCCAAATCCAATCGAAGCTATTCTGTTTAGAATTGATCAATTGGGTTTAACAAAAAGTGAACTAAGTAAATTGTTTGGCTCTGCAAGTAAAACAAGTGAGATTTTATTAGGAAAGCGTAAATTGAGTATATCAATGATTCGCAAACTTAATCAACAATTGGGAATTTCAGCACAAACTTTAATTCAGGATTATCAAATGGAGAATAGATAAGTAGAATAATTGGAGTGTCCCTAATCAATTAAAACCAATGAGTATAAAAATCGCAATTTTAAGAGGAATAAATGTCGGCGGCAAAAGAATAATCTTGATGGCTGACCTAAAAACCCTATGTGAAAAGTTGGGCTTAGAGAATGTGAAAACTTATATACAAAGCGGTAATCTGATTTTTTCATCGGGCTCAGTCAACACCGATTTAGAGCGTAAGCTTGAAATGGCAATCACTGATAAATATGGGTTTGATGTTCCTGCCATTGTTAGAGATTTAGAAGAAATTAAATCCTCCATTGACAAAAATCCTTTTTTTGATGGAGATGCAGACATGGACAGATTGCATTTGACATTCTTAAAAGAAAAGCCGAATCCAGAAAATGCAGAAATAACAACAACATATGATTATGCACCTGACAAATTCAAAATTGATGGCAGAGATGTGTTCATATATTGCGCAGGAAAATACCATGAATCAAAATTGACCAACGGCTTCTTCGAGAAAAAACTTAATACTGTTGCCACCACAAGGAATTGGAAAACGGTTTTAAAACTTTATGAATTGAGCCAATTGAAGTAAAAATCACCTATTAACAAATTAATTTTTGTCTGTGCGAATATATTTATTACCTTTGTATAATAATTACACCAAATGCGTCTATTATCAACCATCTTATTGGTGATTTTATGCAGAATATCAAGCTTCAGCTCTGATAGCATTACAGTTTATCTTTTTTTACTGGACGAATGTCGTATTAGTCAAGAGTTAGCTCCTGAAATCAATGCCATCCACAAGGAGTATGCTACCCAAAACATAGGGTTTTTAGGTTTGTTTCCCAATTTTGCGTCAAAGCCAGAAGGTATAGAAAAATTTAAGAAAAAATATCAGATTACAATTCAAACCCAAAACGATTACAACAAGGCATTCGCCCATAAATTCAATGCTGAAATTCTTCCTACAGCCGTAGTGTACAATGAAACTGAGCAAAAAATAGAATATATGGGGGGCATCAATGATTTATTTTACAAGCCAGGCAAAAGAAAAGCTCAGGTCACAAAACATTATCTCCGAGATGCACTCAATAATATTCTTTTAGGTAAAACGCCAGAAATCAAATCCACTCAAGCCATAGGCTGTTTTATAAATTTTAATGAAAACCTTGTAAACCATTGATGATGATGTTCAGAGTAATTACATTCGTCTTTTATACGCTATTTTTTTCCAATTGGGCATTGGGTCAAGTCACCTATAACAAAGATATAGCACCTATCATTCAAAACCATTGTATGTCATGCCACAGACAAGGCGAAATAGGTCCTATGAGTTTGACTAATTATGAAGAAGTGAAAAACTGGGCAAGTACGATCAAATATGTCACTGAGCAACGCATCATGCCTCCATGGAAGGCAGATCCTGATTTCAGTAGGTTCTTAGGGGAAAACTATCTCGATGATGATCAAATCAAAATGATTGGTGAATGGATAGAAGACGGACTCAAGGAAGGATTGGCTAGTGATCTGCCACAGACCCCGATATTCCCTACCAATTCATTGCTAGGTACACCAGATCTAGTGCTTTCTTTTAAAGAGTCATATACCCACAAAGGCAATGGAAAAGATGAATATAGGTACTTTGTTTTGCCTTCAGGACTGATTCAAAATAAAAAGATAAAAGCAATAGAGTTGCGACCAGGTAATACTAAAATAGTACACCATGCATTGTTTTTTGCAGATCAATCCGGGAAAGCTAGAGAATATGACGCTCGAACGCCCGAATATGGTTTTTCAGCAAATGATTTTAACGATTTTGATGTGGATGAAGTGATAAATAGAGACCAATTTCCAGGATATGTACCCGGTCAGAAGCCAAGATATTTCCCAGACGGATTAGCACAAGATTTGCCAGCCAATAGCGACCTAGTCATTCAGATGCACTATGCACCCTGGAGCATCGATGCAAAAGATTCGTCGTCTGTCAACATATTTTTTGCCAAAAACGATGAAATAATAGACCGTACTGTCAAAGGTAAAATTATGCTACCTTTTGATTTGGTGACTGGAGCTAGCTCGTTTTTTTTAAGGCCCAATGATGTCAAAACATTTACTGGAGTTTACACAGTCCCTTTTGATGTGAGTTTGATCGGATTGTCTCCCCATATGCATTATTTAGGCAAAAATTGGGAGGTTGTATTAGAGAATCCTGATGGAACTATTACCAACTTAATTCGGATCAACGATTGGGATTTTAATTGGCAAGGTGATTACTATTTCAATAGATATATTCAAGCTAAAAGAGGTAGTAAAATTAGAGCCAAAGCCACTTACGACAATACGGCCAACAATCCAGCCAATCCATCATCACCACCCAAATTTGTAACGTGGGGAGAAGGCACAACAGATGAAATGTACTACCTTCCCATCTTTTATGTGCCTTATAAATCGGGTGATGAAGACATAGATTTTAATGAGACAAACTCAGCTACAGATGACATCAAATCAAAATACATTTCTGGTAAAATCTTCCCCAACCCTGTAGCTAGAAATCATGCGTCTCGGACTCAAATAGCATTTCATCTTACTTCGGGCTTTCCTGTAAAGATTGAAATCATAGATGCAGCGGGTACGACTGTACGCAATATCAGAGACAATGAGTATTTTGGGCAAGGCAGTCATACTATTCATTTAGAGACACAACAACTTACCAAAAGCGCCTACTTTGTAAAAATCAGTGGCAACAATGACCAATTGGTCTTGCCTCTGATTATAGTAGATTGATTGTAATGTCTTCAAGAACTAATCAAATGGCCTCAATCCCACTTTATTTTGGCCACTTTTGTAGTTTGTTAGAAATCAATGGACAGATCATCTATGGCCTTCCATCTCAGGTTTGTCAAGAGATTCATCCAACATGTCATTTGTTTCAAGAAATCTTCTCGAGACACACCACTTTATGTATTCGGGGTTTATGATATGGAGGTTGGGTAAAGGAATTTGGAAGGTGTAATTGACTTTAGATACACAACAACAATTCCCCACAACCATAATCATACAATAAACCTACCTCACCTTCACCACCACTAGAATCTATTTTCTTATCACAAAACCATTAAATTCAAAAATTATTTAATAAAGATGCATTTGATGCACAATTATTGTCTTAAAATATTTTATTTTTGGTTTAGTGATTATGTTCGATTGAAAGTAGCTATATAATATCTCATATGTTTTTTAATTTTTAAAGTCTATTTAATAATTTCTAATTAAGTCATCCATTGAATCTTACGATTTCAGAATTTCCATTTTTGTATTCATAGCTTATTGTTTTTCCCCTTTTAAAATTATTTTTTATTGAAAACATGTACCTTTTTATGGGTATTTTTTAAAATTTGATATTATGTTTTATATCATATAATTGATTTATAAGTGATTACATAATATATTAATTATTATAATAAAAATAAAAGTTTTTAATTTGTTTTTTAGTTGAAAAGTTAGGCATTATGTTTGCGGCTTTAAAATATAATGGAACTCTTTATCATCATAATACATTAAAATATGAAACTTTTTAAAAACTTTATTTCTACTTGCTTATTTCTTGGGTATTTTTTATTGTCTCATGCACAGAACCCTATACTCTTAGAAGATTTTATTACTGGTCGTAAAGCTATTTCTTTAGGATATTACAATTCTCTTCAGCTCGGAGACGTCATTTTTTTCGTTGGCGGTGAGCCAGGATTTAGAAATCTATATGCAATCAAAGATGACAAAATTAGACACATAGATTCGTTATGTACTGTATGTGATTATAATCCATTCCTTTTTGAATATAAAGATAAACTCTATTATCAGAAAGAGGTCATAAATTCTGTAACCCAATTAAGGTGTACTGATGGCAGTGCCGAAAATAATGAACTTGTATTTGAAAATAATGGTGGATTTTCTTCTATTAATATAGGGAATAACAATAAAATTTATATTGGGAGTGGAATCAATATTTACTTGTCCGATGGCACAAAAGATGGTACCAAACTTATAAACAACGGATTATCATTAGGGACTGATTTGTTTTTTGAAGGAAAGCCAGTAAAATATGGCAACGGTATCGCATTTTTTAACATTCGCCGCGACACATTAAAAATTTATAATTTTAATGAAGATTCACTGATTCAGCTTGGTAGTAAGAATGTATCACGATCTACATTACCAAGAGGACTTAATAGCATTAATAATGATGACCTCATCATAGTTACTAACAATAATACAAATGAACTTACTGAGGTTTTAAGATTTGAAAAAGCAACAGGAGAAATTTCAAAAGAATTTGAATTAAAACCACCATACTTTGGGCGGCCATATTTACTTCCATTTAGTAAAGACACTTTAATACTTTATTATATTAATGGAGGACATCATGCCATTACAGGAAAGCCGTTAGAGAAAATAAATTTGACTCCTTATTCAACTGTTTCAAACGGCCTATATCTTCGTCAGTTTTATCAATATAATGGAAAATTGGTATATGTTACATCTCAAAATGATGTTCCTATTGAAACGACAAGTGTTATACTTTTTGATGGAAATATTAATAATATAAAGGAGTTTGGCGCAGCTCAAAGATACCCAATTCTCTCTGCACACAAACAGTATGTTTTCTTGTCATACAATGACTCTTTCGGTGAGGAAGGTGAAATATCTGTTCTTAATATGGATACCGAGGAATATACAACATTATTGAGTTTAAATCAAGATTTTTCTAGTGGAGGTGTACAGACTTTAGGTATGATAGGTAACAAAATATATTTTCTAGCTAGGTTTGATTTTGACATAGGCAGAGAAGTTTATTACATAGAGTCAGACCATATTTCCAGTACAAACGAAACAATTTCAGAATCATCGCCATCTTTTGAACTTGTGCAGAGAGGACGCAAGTATTGGATTAAGGATGTTTTTAATGATAATAACAATTATACTCTTGAAATATTTGATACTTCGGGAAGACAGATTTATACTTCACTTATTTCTTCTGATATCGAATATAATTTTATGGATAAAATTACAGGATTAGTTATGGTTAGAGTGAGAGATAACTCCTCTTATTTAGCAAAATCATATCCTATATTTTTGCATTAATTAATATAATAGAATTCCTGAATTCAACTCACTAATACAACTTTTTTAGTTAAGAAAATAAAATCTTCTTTAGATATGAAAACTAATAACCATTGTTCATTTTTTTTACTAAATTATTAGTTATACTTCTTTTATTTAGCACATGACAAAAAAACAAAAAGCCATTAGCCATAGCGCACATCCAGTCCAATGTCAATCCTTTCATCATTGACCACACATTGGCAGAAAGATGTTACTACATCAGCATCTTATCTCCAACTGCCATAACTTATTCGATGAACATCTACCCCAATCCATCCAAAGGACTTTTTTACATCGATATTCCGGGCTACAAAGGACCAGTCATTATGAAAATATCCAATCAGGCAGGGAAACTTTTGGATACCCACCACTTAATGTATTCGGGGTTGATGGCGTGGCGGTTGGGGAAGGGGATTTGGAACGCGGAGTTGACTTTAAATTCAAAACAAGTGTTGTTTTTGACTATTATAATTGAATGAGCTATAAACCAATTGTGTAAATAATATTTGAATCAATAAATAGAATTGAAATCATAAATAAAATCTCATACCATTCCACCTTTTTTATACAAGATGCCTTGAATAGTGTGATTAAAAACTGAGCACATCAAGCAGGATTTAATTTCAGGTGACTGACTAGATTTTCGACTTCAAATTTCTAACTTCAACACCAGCCAGAGGCCCCGGATATTTTATCTCAGCGAGGCCACT
>DAIPYV010000160.1:0-7980 GCA_036782555.1 Saprospiraceae bacterium | reverse complement strand
TCGGTTTTTGGGATGGCCTCTCTCTGAGCAATTAGAGGGGGGCTTTTTTATTTTATTCTTTTTAAGTTAATTGGGTATTTTTACCATCAACTAATATCTTTTATTTCTGTTATAAGACTACACAAAAACCTTAGAATGGAGAAACGTGCTTATATTGTGGACGGTATCAGGACAGCGATAGGGAAATTTAGAGGAGGTCTGTCTGAAGTTAGGGCTGATGATTTGGCAGCGGTACCTCTTAATTACATGATTAAAAAGTATGGTCATATTCCTATAGAAGAAGTATATTTTGGGTGTGCTAATCAAGCTGGGGAAGATAATAGGAACGTAGCAAGAATGGCTTCTTTACTGGCTGGATTTCCTGTAGAAGTTCCAGCTGAGACTATCAATAGGCTGTGTGCTTCAGGGATGAGTGCTGCCATTCATGCACAGCGTTCAATTTCATGTGGTGACAATGATATAGTTATAGCTGGAGGCGTGGAGCATATGACACGAGGCCCTTACGTTGTTTCTAAGAGTTCTGCACCTTTTGGGAGTGATGCTCAAATGTATGATTCGTCATTTGGATGGAGGTTTGTTAATCCTAGGATGAAAGAAATGTATGGAACTGATGCTATGGGAGAGACCGCCGAAAATCTTTTTGATAAATTTCATATCTCAAGAGAGGACCAAGATATGTTTGCACTGAACTCACAATTAAAAGCGGCAAAAGCCTGGAGTAGTGGTAGATTATCTCAAGAAATAACTGAGGTAGACATTGTATCAAAGAAGACTACTTTCAAATTTGAGAAAGATGAATTTATAAAACCTGACACTACACTTGAAATATTGTCCAAATTGAAGCCTGCGTTTAGAAGGGAGGGAAGTGTGACTGCGGGAAATGCATCTGGGTTAAATGATGGGGCTTCTTCGATATTACTTTCATCGGAGTCAGCACTTAAAAAATATAGTATCAATCCAATAGCATCTATAGTTTCTTCTGCAAGTGTGGGTGTACATCCGTCTATTATGGGGATAGGGCCTGTGGAGGCATCAAATAAGGCGCTTTCTAAAGCAGGTTTAACCATGGCGGACATGGATATAATAGAAATCAATGAAGCTTTTGCTATTCAGGTATTGTCGTGTTTAAAAGAGTGGAAGGTAGCTTTTGATGATCCACGAGTCAATCCTAATGGTGGAGCTATAGCTTTGGGTCATCCGTTGGGCATGACTGGCTCAAGAATATTATATAGTGCTGCATTAGAATTGCATTTAACGGGCAAAAAATACGCTTTAGTCACTATGTGTATCGGAGTGGGACAGGGTTTTGCTGTAATTTTGGAACGAGCTTAAACTTTAAAACTTTATGAGCATAAAGAAATATCTAGCTATTTTTTCATTTATCTTAACCTCTATTGTCGTACTAAATGCGCAAGTGTTTTTACAATTGGAAGAAGCTAAAGAGGTTCAAGCAAGAAAGTATTATTTGGGTGACATTTTGGAAGTCCGAACCACAGAATTTCCAAAAATATGGCAAAAAATAAAGTTAGAAAGATTTCTAGTGGATGAACAAACTATAATAACTGATGAAGGAATAGTTTCCTTATCTGATATTACACATATTAGGTTGACCAATAGGACATTGGTCATTGTAGGGAATGGGTTGGTGACATTTGGTACAGGCTGGTTTTTGTTTGGAGCTATTGGTTCATTATATGAAGGTATGCTTATCATATCAGGCAGCCAATGGGCTATTGGAGGTACTGCTTTAGTAGTGGGTTATTTGTTTTGGAAAATTGCTTCAAAGCGCAAAGTCAAGTTAGGAAAAAATAATAGATTAAGGATCGTTGATATTTCATTTCCTTCTACACCCATTCTTGGCTATCCTTAGTTTTTTTATGACTTAGTAGATAGAACCTAATATATAAAGCAAAGGCTAATCCGAATACGAATCCTCCTATGTGTGCCCACCAAGCTACACCTCCCGATGTACTCGTATCTGCGTTGAGTGTACCCACCCCTGAGAACAACTGCTGAATAAACCAAAATCCTAAGAATAAGAAAGCGGGAATGTAAAAAGACCTGAAAAGAAAAATAACTAAAACTTTGATACGTGAGGTAGGGAACATAAACAAGTAGGTACCCATGACTGCTGATATAGATCCACTTGCACCTAAAGAAGGTACTGCCGCCATAAAAGTGTTTTCGGTGCCGCAGTTTTTATTTTCAATGCATGGGTAACAATTAATGTCTGATAAGGAAATACCTAAGGTAGTAAAATATATATGAGCAAAGCTAGCAAAAAGGCCACCTGCCATATAGAAAATAAAAAATTTAAAGCTACCAATTTTGGCCTCAATATTATCTGCAAACACCCATAGGAAAAGCATGTTGCCAATCAAATGCATCCAGCTACCATGCATAAACATACTTGTAAAAAGTGTGTGTAATGATTTTCCCGCCATTATATCTGTGGGTATAACTGAGTATTCGCAAATTAGATTGCCTGGTGTGGTAAACTGAATATAAAAAATATAGATATTAACAGCAATCAGACTATAGCTTATGATAGGCTTGTATCCACCTTGGACTTGGGTATCACCTATAGGAAATATCACGTTTATTTATTTTGAGTATTTTCATAAATGTATTTAAGAATACTAATGTCTTTTGGGTCCAGAGTTTTATTTCTTCTATTGTACACGATTTGAGCTGTTTCAATGGCTTTATCTAGTTTGTGCTCTACAAATCCAGAGGCGCCACCCCAAGAAAAAGAAGGTATGAAATTGCGCGGAAATCCCGATCCAAATATATTAGATGCTACACCGACGACCGTACCGGTGTTAAACATGGTGTTGATAGAAGATTTGGAGTGGTCACCCATGATTAGACCACAAAATTGAAGACCCGTATCTTCAAATTTTTTAGTACTATAAGACCATAATTTGACTGGTAGGTAATTGTTTTTTAGGTTTGAGTTGTTGGTGTCTGCACCGAGATTGCACCATTCACCCAATACACTATTTCCAAGATAACCATCGTGCCCCTTATTAGTATTGGCAAGCAAAACGGAATTACTCACTTCTCCTGCTAGTTTGCAGTTGGGTCCCAATGTAGTTGCACCATAAATTTTAGCACCCATCTTGACGACACTGTTTTCGCAAGCGGCAAAAGAGCCTCTAATCATAGAACCTTCCATAATGGTGGCATTTTTACCAATGTATATAGGGCCTTCTGTAGTATTCAAAAAACTGCCCTCTACTGAAACTCCCTCTTCAACGAAGATTTTGTTTTTACTGCCTATAATTGTGTTACTTAAAGAAAGATTGTACGATTCTCTATCATTAGTTAAAGTATTAAAATCTGCCTTGAGCTCCGAGTCATTATGTTGGAATATATGATAAGGTCTGGTGACACGTGTGATGTTGACTTGACTATCAAGACTAATATTAATGGATTTTAAAGAGTCAAATACGCTATCATCAGACATGATATCATTTATCTTTGATTTCGGTATCCTCGCACAAATCAATTCATCATTCCAATATAAAGCTTCATTAGGTTGGATTGTAGTGATATATTTAATAAGTTCTTTGTTAGGGCAGAATGTACTATTGATAAGATAGTTATCCTCATGTACAATTAATGGAAATTTTTCAGATAAATATTCTCTGGTGATATATGAAGCGTTACCGTTGAGAGCTTTTTCCCATTTTTCTTTAATTGTAAGGATACCTATTCTCAATGCCGAAATGGGCCTTGTAAAGGTAAGAGGTAGGAGGTTTTCCCAATTATCATCGTCAAAAAGTATAATGTTTCTATTTATCATGTTAGGTGGTATTTTTAATCGTATATGCTAAAAGAATTTTGTAGAAAAAGGATAGTTACTTTAATTTAAAATAAATAAAAAAAGCCCCCAAGAATGAGAGCTTTTTACTTTTTCTGTGATTTCTATAATTAGTCTTTCTTGGAGAATTTAGCAAATTTCTTATTGAATTTGTCAATACGTCCTGCTGTATCTACATATTTTACTTTTCCAGTAAAGAAAGGGTGTGAGTAAGACGAAACTTCCATTTTTAATAATGGATATTCGTTACCATCAGTAAATACTACTGTTTCTCTTGATTTTGCACAAGATCTTGTTAAAAACATTTCATCATTTGAGATGTCTTTGAATACGACTAATCTATAATCTTCAGGATGGATTCCGTCTTTCATTTTTAACTTTATTTATATCTTTGAAATAATTTTACTAAAATGAGCGCAAAGGTAATAATATTTTTATAATTTGAATAAAGATTTTAGATAAAAAGTTGTAAAATTTTGTATTTTTTTAATTTTTGCTGTAATACAATTCAAAATATAGCTTGTTATTCACTTTTTTTATGTTAGTTTGTGGTTTTTTTATAGTGACCCTGATAAATTAAATCTTTAGTATTAGATGTTATCTTTTTTTCATTTTTTCATTATTTTTGTATGTTTTTAAGTATTCGATTTTATTTTTTGTGTTTTGGGCTCGCCACGCTGCTTTTATCTTGTAATAGTTCAAAAACAATAGCTAAAAAAGACTTTGATGATTTTGATGTTGAGGTTTCATTATTAGATACTTTGACAGTCACTCCGGATGTCGCTGTAGAAAATAAAGTATATAGACCTACAGCGAAACTGGACATTGATATATTGCATACTAAATTGGATATTCAGTTTGATTGGCAAAACAGATATGTCATAGGAGTAGCTGAGATTGATTTAAAACCGTATTTTAGACCTATCGAAAAAGTAGTTTTAGATGCAGTGGGATTTGATATAAAGCTTATTAGCATGGGACTGAATCAAACTAAAGTTAATTATGATTATGATGGAAAACAAATTATCATCCTCCTAGAACGTCCTTACACGCGCAATGAAATTTTGCATTTCCGTATAGAATATATAGCCAAGCCGGATGAAAATCTGATAGGAGGTAGTGAAGCTATAACATCTGATAAGGGATTGTTTTTTATCAATCCTATGGGAAATGATCCAGATGTACCTACACAAATATGGACTCAGGGGGAAACCGAAAATAATAGTCGTTGGTTTCCTACATTCGATAAGCCTAATGAGAGGTTTACACAAGAAGTAGTATTGACAGTAGAGGATAAATATCAAACTTTGTCTAATGGTATGCTAAAGTCATCAATTAAAAATGGTGATGGTACACGGACTGACCACTGGAAGCTAGACAAACCACATGCGCCCTATTTAGCTATGATAGCTGTGGGAGAATTTGATATAGTAGCTGATGAATGGAATGAAATTCCTATGCACTATTATGTAGAAAAAGGGTTTGGAAAACACGCTAAAAAGATTTTTAATCATACCAAAGAGATGATGGCTTTCTTTACTGATGTACTTAAATACCCTTATCCGTGGGATAAATATAGTCAGATCATAGTACGCGAATTTGTATCTGGTGCCATGGAAAATACAGGTGCAGTTGTCTTTGGAGATTTCGTCCAAAAGACTGAAAGAGAGCTCATCGATGACGACAATGATTATATAGTAGCTCATGAAATGATGCACCATTGGTTTGGAAATTTAGTGACATGTGAGGATTGGTCAAATTTGACCCTTAATGAAGGTTTTGCTAATTATGCAGAATACCTTTGGATGGAGCATAAGTATGGTCGCAATAGGGCGGATTATCATCGAATAGATGAACTCAATGGCTATTATAATCAAGTATTCCAAGGAGGCGCAAGGAACATTGTAGATTATTATTATTCTGATAAAGAGGATATGTTTGATGCCCATAGCTATAATAAGGGAGGATTGGTACTACACATGTTGAGATATTATCTGGGTGATGATGTTTTTTTTACAGCATTAAATAAGTATCTCAACGACCATAAAGACACAGCTGTAGAAGTAGATGAATTACGTATAGCTTTTGAGGATGTCTCTGGTGAAGATTTAAAATGGTTTTTTAACCAATGGTTTTTGGCCAAAGGACATCCGCATATCAAAGTAGGTTATGACTATGACCAAGAGGGTAGGAGAGTGGTATTGAATACGGACATGAGTGGAACTCCTGAGGATTACTATCAAAATTTTATATTGCCCACAAAGGTAGCCTTATATTTTGCAGATGGCAGTATGACAAACCATTCTATAATAATCGATCAAAGACAACAAACCTTTATCCTAAATGATGTACTGATCGAGCCCGCTACATATGTCTTGGATGGCGAAAATGTATTATTGGCGCTTATTAATGAAGATAAGTCACCAGAGATGTATAGACATCAATTTATGTTGTCACCTCTATTATTTGATAAAATATTGGGTTTTGCAGGTATGGATGGATACGACAATATCGTTATAGATAAGGCCTTAAATGATGATTTTTACTATATAAGAAGTTTAGCTGTCAACGCTATCTCATTAGATATGATGTCTGAATATCATGAAAAACTGATAGATTTAGTCCTAAAAGACCCTCATTCCCAAGTTCGAGCTATGGCATTAATCCAACTCATGGAACAAGAGGATTTTGATCCAACAGCTCTTTGTAAGCTTGTTTTATTGAGCGAGAAGGCTTATCCTGTATTGAGCATTGCATTGAGTATACTCTCACAAACTGATAAGTCTAATGCGAAATCTTATTTTGATAAATTTAAGAATGAAGAATCTGATTATTTAGCTAGTGTTTTAATCAGTTTTGTAAGTGATGAACAGGACGAATATTTAGAATATTTTGAATCCAAAGCTAAAACCATCAAATTGACTTATCTTTTTGAATTTCATGATGCTTATCAACAGTACTTAGAAGGTAAAAGTATCAAGACACTCAGACGAACCGCCCAATTGATGAATGATATAGCGTCTAATACTGACAATAATTTCTATAGGAGGTACGCTTCAGCTATGACTTTAAATAAAATATTAAGTGATCTAGAAGATGATACGATTTATATACCTACTACAGAGGGCAATGCTTTAAAGGAAGAGGTCAAGCGCATGATAGAAGAGGTGGAGAAAAGTATGGCAAAGTGATGTAATACTAACTGGGCAATATTATACGAGAACAAAGCCATCCAAGATGAGTGGTTATTATGATTATTGGATAGTGAAATTTACCTTTTATTTGTATTTTTTTATTGAATACAATAAATGATAGGTTTATCATTATTTATTGATAATAATAAACATTGTTTACCATCGACTTTAATATTTTTTAAACTTCGTGCATTACCGCAGGCATCTAAATTGTTTTTTATATTGATCATTTTACCTTTATCTAGATGGTAAACAGCACCACAGCTTGCGTCATAAATTCCAAAATCATAGTCTGTGTTCCAATAATTTCCTGTGGTTACTAGAAAGGCTTGATTATTATATTCAATCTGGACTATACCATTAGTCAAACTCAATTGGGACTGAATTGGCAAATCTCTTTTTTCAAAGACACCGTTATTATTGACTAAAACAATGCTTTCTGTTATGTAAGTATTGAAAATTTTAGCTGATTTGAGGTTACTGCCAAAAATATCGGTGATACTCTTATTTGCATAATCCCGATATCTCAAAAATTGTTTTCTAAGTTTTGTCATGTGAGATAATAATCTATCTCTGGAATGAACAACCTCAGATTTTCCATTGATATAGGTAGTCAGAATAGGGTCAAGTTCACCATTTTTGTCAAAATCACCCAGATGAATCTGAGTAGGTTGGTTTGGACTAGATTGAAAGAAAGTATTTTTACCAAGATTACCTAATATGATATCTAAATCACCATCATTATCAATGTCAGTTACAGAAATTCTTTGCCATAATCCATCAGTTTTTTGAGGTAAGATAGATGAAGAGACATCGTTAAATTTTTTACCATCTTGATTTAAAAATATCCTTATGGGTTGGAAGTCACCGCAGATAATAATGTCATTGAGTTTGTCTCCATTGATATCAATTATGGCTATATCTTTAATGATTTCAGATTCTTTTAATTGAGGTAGCATT
>DAIPYV010000159.1:0-8006 GCA_036782555.1 Saprospiraceae bacterium | reverse complement strand
GACTACCAAAAAGTACCCTATATAGACCAGACGGTATGGAGAAAGTGGTTGGAAGAATGAGGATTATAGATACAAATGAAGATTGAGGTGATCTACACAAAGTTCATCACCTCGTCAGGCCGATCTACATAGTAATCAATAGACTCCATTCGGTTGATTTTACTTTTGAGAGACAGTAGTTCACTGAAATATATTATTTGATTTGTAGCAGAATGGGAACTCCATATTTTTACAAAAACGGGCATAGTTTTTTGCACACAGGTTTTATACAACTCATCCTTTGATTTAATGGTTTCAATTAATCCATCCACATTCAGACTATTAAAATCATTTTTAATTTTTTCAAACTCATTTTTCAAAGTTTTCAAATTTTCAATTTTATTAGCTATTGCTTTATTAGAATACCAAGATTGTTCCTCTTTATTGTCTATCATTTTTTTGAGTGCCGCATATTTTCCGATTTTTCGTATGATTATAGACTCTTTCACCTCAGGAACTAAATGATGGACTAAAGAATTGATTTTAAACGCCATATATCGTTTTATTTATGAATAAAGAATAACACAGCGACATCGTTACAACTGCAAAGAAGTTTACAAAGTTTAATGAAAAGTAGCTAAATATTTCTTAAAACTTTTGGCCTACTATAATCACATGTTTGGATTCTAAAACAGCACCATCAGGATGAAATAGTCTTGAAAAAACGATATACATACCTAAAGGCAAGGCGCGACCCTCATTACCTACCGCGTCCCATTTAAGTGCACCTGATTGACTAAGTAGCACATTATTGGCTATATTCATCATGGGAAACCCCTCAGAGTCAAAAAGTCTAACAGTGGCTAAATAGCCGGGTTTGTCCAATACATACTCCAGTAAAATAAAATCATCCATACCATCTCCATCGGGCGTGATGATTTTGCGATTGGGTCTCATGATAATCCTTTCGTCCTTAGTTTCTATAGTGTTGGCAGTATTAGAATTCTTATAGCCTGGAGTACCAAAATTAACACTTTCCGCCGCTGAATGCCAATTGTTTCTATCATTACTACTACCCAAAGGATTGATGCGTTCTAGGCTTACGCCCTTATTATTCCTTAGTAATGAAAAATGAAAATTTTGATTGTAGTCAAAAGAGTCTATGACAATTTCTTTCCCCTTATCGTTGACCAATAATGTGATATTAGCTGAAGCAACATTAAGCGCCGGCAAGGTGGCATCAATAAACCTCGCAGTGTCGGGAGTTTCATATCGCTCTTTTAAAAAATCTATATTTCGAGAAATAGCCACGTACTCTCCAGGTTTTAGTACCATATCGGTGAGGATAAGACGCGTTTGGTTATTTTCCGTATTTTTTATAGAGATACTGTCCAGACTTATGAACTTATCACTTACATTTATGAGCTCCACAAAATCTTCACCTCCAGTGATGGGATCTGTCAAAACTTCATTGATTTTGAGGTCTCCAATGGCAGCCTTGCTTATAAAAAACACATCTATACTATGTGGACGTGTGTTTTGTAGTTTATCTTTTAACCCATTTATGCTCAAAGAATAATCTACACCACTTCTTATGGCACCATCATTAAATATAAGAATCGCCTCCAATGGGTTAGCTATTGAATAAATCACTTCTATAGGCATTCCTACACTATTGTTGAGTGAATAGTTGTCCTCATTTGTTGCGGAAATATCATCAGGAATTTTCGAAAAACTAATTTTAATCCTTTCTGAATCCAATACATCAGCCTGTACCACTATGGGCGGTACTGTGTCTTTTTCTAAGGTTCTAATTCTTATATCATCAAAGAAAAACAGATTGGTCCTAGTCGCTGTATATCTACAATTTATTCCAAAATATAAGGAATCCGGCCAAGTAAAATCTGAATCAAAAAACTCTAAATCATCTTGATATAGTATCCTACCACTATAATCAGAAGCCATAAGCCATAGACCGTCCCTGTATATCTTAAACTGAAGACGCGCTAGTGCCGGAGTATTGGCTATCGCCCCTAATCGACCTGAACCCATTAGTGTTGATAGTCCATTTTTGAGTCTAAATACGCGTACTGCATCATTGTTGCCATTTTCGCCTAAGCGTAAAAAATAACCTGTTGCTGAATTGATATTAATATTATCTGAAAAAAGATAAATATTAGCTTGATTGGCATCTGATGGGCTGAAATCCATTCGAAAATACAAATCAGCCTGAATACTGTCCTCTGGTACTTTAAATTTTGTAAAAATAGTGGATTCCCCTGCGCCTGTTGCATTGAGTTGCAATTCTCCTCTATTATTGACGATAAAATTTTGGATATCGCCTTGCCATTCCACTGTATTGATGTTTCCATCATTAAAATCAAGGTTTAACTGAGCAAAAATAGGCCATGTTAGTAACAAACTCAATATTGACAAAAAATATCTTGACTTAAAAGCTATCATAATTATATTGTATAACATATCTTTGCGGCTCTTTTAATAAAATTAATTACGTATAGTAGATAATTTTTTGGTGAAAATTGTCACAAAATAAATAAATTTTTCTATTTAAATTACTCAAAAAGAGATTATTTTTAAAAAAATAGTCATAATAAAATCAATAATGAAATTAGCGGTAATAGGAGCATCAGGCCTTGTAGGAGGTGTCATGAATCAAGTTTTAGAAGAATTTGATTTACCAATAACGGAATATATTCCAGTGGCCTCAGCCAAATCTGTTGGCAAGACTGTTTTTTATAAAAACCATCCTTATGAAATAGTGAGCATGGAAGCTGCAGTATCAAAAAGACCAGAAATAGCTATTTTCTCAGTTGGTGGAGATACATCATTGGAATGGGCGCCAAAATTTGCTGCCGTAGGAACAACAGTGATAGATAATTCTAGTGCATGGCGCATGCATCCAGACAAAAAACTTATCGTACCTGAAATAAATGCTCATGAACTCACCCAGGAAGATAAAATTATAGCCAACCCTAATTGTAGTACTATTCAGATGGTGATGGCGCTCGCACCTCTACACCAAAAATATGGTATAAAGAGATTAGTTATATCTACTTATCAATCTTACACTGGCACTGGTGCCAAGGCCGTCAAGCAATATGATTTAGAAAAAAGTGGCCAAATTTGTCCTGATGCTGAAAAAGCGTATAAGTATCCCATATTTCATAATGCTATACCACATTGTGATGTATTTTTGGACAATGGATATACCAAAGAAGAGATGAAACTCGTCCACGAGACAAGAAAAATACTCGGCGCGGCGGATATAAAAATAACGGCTACAGCTGTACGTGTACCTGTGGGAGGGGGCCACTCTGAAAGTGTCAACGTAGAATTTCACAAACCTTTTGAGATAGAAGATGTTAGGAATATATTAAGTACAACTCAGGGTGTAGAGGTAAAAGATAGCCCTGATACATTTGATTACCCGATGCCTTTGTTTGCAAAAGACCGCAATGAGGTGTTCGTAGGACGTATAAGAAGAGACGAATCGATAGAGAATGGTCTCAATATGTGGATAGTCGCTGACAATCTTAGAAAAGGGGCAGCGACCAATGCAGTACAAATAGCCCAATATTTATTGGTACACGATTTGGTTTAGGTTTTAGATTACATTTTGGAATATTGAATTTTTTAACATTACACATTGAACATGAGACGTAAAATAGTACTTTGGGGCTCTAATGAGAGAGACGAAAAAATGCTCGTTGCACTAGAATTATTGGAACAAGAGAATTTGGTAAATATTTACACATTTCCCGAAAATGTTGCCACAGAAGATTTTTATAAGGAGATGAATGAAAAGTGGAGAGATGACATAGAAGTAGAGTTTCCCACCTCATTTACTAAAATAGAAAGAAAATTATCCGTAACGGATAGTTTACTTCCTGAAGAAATTAAGGTAGAGAGAACTGATTTAGTGAATCGTGCCCAAGCTGAGTGGCATTTTATGGTTCTTTCCACAAAACTACACGGTATGTATAAAGCAGAGTTGGATGAACTGAAAGAAAAAGTAGATTCATTATCCGACTTTGACAGTAATACATGGGATGAATTGAAAGAATTTTGGGGCAAAGTTCAAAATCAAGTCAATGAAAGGAATTTATTCAGAGAGCACGGTGCCGCTTTGAGAGAGAAAACAAATAATCTCTTTGATAAACTAAAAGAATACAAGAAAAAGTTAGATAAAGATTTTGAGACTAAATCAAAAGAAATCGTTGAGTCATTTACTAAAGAACTCAATGAAATTGAAGAAAAAATTGAGAAAGGCCTAGGTTTAAATCCTCTTTTTGAAGATTTAAAAAAATTGCAAGCCAAAGTGAATCAATATCAATTTACACGCTCTGATAGAAATAAAGTTTGGGCGAGTATCGACAAAACTTTTAAAAAATTAAAAGAAACAAGAGGTACTGCTTCCCAGCAAAACACAAATAATAATTTGGCGAGATTAGAAGCTAGATTTTCAGGTTTGATCAATGCTATCGGCAAAATGCAAAAATCTATTGATTTTGATCAGAATGAATTGGATTTTCAAAATAAACGCATTGAGCAAACAGACGGTTCATTGGAAGCTCAACTAAGAATTGCAAAAATAAGAATGATTCAAGAACGTATCAATTCCAAACAAGAAAAATTGGATGATATGCTTAAGACTCAAAATGAAATAGAGTCAAAGATCGAAAAAGAGAAAAAACGACTGGTGAAAGTAGAAAAACAAGAAAAGCTGGAGGAGGCTAAAGAAGTCGTGAAACAAAAAATAGCTGAAGAGATAAAAGAAAACAATGAAGAACTTTCAAAAATTTCTGATAAGCTAGAAAAAGCAGCTGAGGACATTAAAAAGCCTAAGAAAAAAGAAAAACCAGCACAGGAAGACAAGTCTGAAATGCTAGAGAAAATTAAAGACTCAGCCAATGAATTGGTAGAAGATGTTTCTGATGGTTTGAAAGCCATTTCTTTGGTGGCAGGTGATATAATTGAGGATATGGTGGATGATATAAAAGAAGCCATATCAAAAAAAGATGAAGAAGAATAACAATCAGCGAAATAGGAATAAAAGGGCCGAAGAATTTATCTAAGGCCCTTTGTTTTTAGAATGAGCGCTTAAACTAATAGCAATTTAAAATAATAATATCGCTGAGTTATTTACTTCTTAAAGCGAAATCATTTTAACAGTCCCAATAAAAAAAGTCGAAACTAAAACGTGGGTTTAACACAGCCTTTTGACAATATATAATAAACAGAAATATGAGAGTACCGCCAATAATAGAAGTAGAGGAATTGTTGAAAATTTACAAAAATTTCGATCTGATGCTTTTCGAAGTAATTAATGGAAAGAATGCTCAAGAAGACTACGAGAAGGACAATTTAGAAGGAGCTTATTTTGTGGATTTAAATACTCATCTATCAGACATAAAAAGTGACTTTTCCAAAGGAGGGCGACATCCATTGCCCAAAAAAGAAACTTTTGCTATGACTTTGACTGATTTAGGAATTTCAAAAGACACGCATATAGTTATTTACGACAATAAAAAAGGCTCAAATGCTGCAAGATTTTGGTGGATGCTAAAATCGGTTGGTCACAACAAAGTGCAAGTTTTGAACGGTGGGATAGATCGGGCGAAAGAAAATCATTTTCCTTTGAGTTCAAAGAAGGAAGTTATTAAAAAAGCGGCTGAACCCTATCACATTACTCAGTGGAAATTACCTACCATCGAAATGAGTGAGGTAGAAAATATGTCACGCAATCCCAATTATTTGGTCATTGATGTACGAGACAAAGACCGATATGAAGGAAAAAATGAACCCATTGATTTGATTGCAGGCCACATTCCTGGAGCCATAAATATTCCCTTTAAAGAAAATCTGGATCGGAATGGATTATTCCTCAAACCCAACGAGCTAAAAAACAAGTATAAAAAAGTATTGGGTGATATAAAAACTGAAAACATTGTGATTCATTGTGGTTCAGGAGTTACAGCTTGTCATACTTTGTTAGCATTAGATTATGCTGAAATGGAAATACCTCAATTGTATGTGGGTTCTTGGAGTGAATGGAGTAGAAACAACAAAATGATAGAAACGACTAATGAGATAAGATAAGTATTTTATTACAACATCAAATAGTAAAAAAAATTGATTTTCTAAAATCAGATTTATTTCTAACTGAAGATTCAAATTAATTTAGAAAACTCGTATTAATTTTAAATTTTGTGTATATTTGTGATAGATTATTGTAATCTTTTAAGTTAAATTTTATTCTTAAGGCTAACGCATAATTACAAAAACTCTATAAAACAAGACCTTTAAACGCTTTTATATATATAAATTTATTGTTAGATGTAAGACAATTGTTAGATTAAAACCTAAAACTCATGACACGTATCACCTTTTTTCTGCTGTTATTATTCCCCCTAATAATGCAGCACAGTTTTTCACAGGCTATCACAATGCAATTAGAAAATAATTTTTTTGCAGCCAATCCTCATCCTTCAAATCCATTGAGTAACTGCGAGGCAGATGTGCCTTTAAAATTCAAATTAAAAGGACAAACACTATGTGAGGCCTCTGATTCTCTTTTTTTTGAAATAGCCATAGACAAATTTAGAAATGGAACTATCGACTACTTAGCAACATCATATTGTGATATAACGTGGGTAGATTGGACGTTCGATATTGAAGACAATACTTATAAAAAGTACATATCTCCTACTACCCTCGATGAAGTTGACATTGAAGTGCTTTTGAGAAATCAAGAAATACAATGGTCTTATATCAATTGGACAATAAAGGATGTTTGTGGCACTGAGATTAGCGACAAAACAGACTTTAGTGTAGTGGATAAAAAAGCACCTACCCCGTATTGTGTAAATATATTTACAATTAATTTTTATAACGGTAGACCTGTAGAAATAACCGCCAAAGATTTTGACAAAGGCTCTTTTGATAATTGTACACCACAAAGTGAATTAATGTTTACTTTTGATGATGTATATCCAGTGTATAACTTAATTGATAGGCCACACTATTTTAAAACGAAGAATGGTTGGGATTCAATAGAGGCACAAGAAGATGAATATTGTAATGGCAATACTTATAAATGGAATCCGATCACAAAGTCAGCTTCAAAAATTATAAAATATGAACCTAGAAATAGTAATCGTGTTATTAACATGAGTGTTTTTGATAGTAACTGGAGTAGTGATTATTGCACAAATGTTTTATTTCAAACTATAGTTTGCATTTTCCCAATTCTTTACAGATTTGAAAACAAAAGTGTCAAAGAAAAGCCAATAAAAGATTTTTCACTAAATGTTCACGAGAGCGGTATTTACGAAATTGATTGTGAAAATTTTGAAGAAAAAGAACACCGTTACGAAATTAAAGCTGACAATGGATATGTATTTTGGGAGTCCAGTTATTTCCTTGAAGAATACGAAGTCGAATTTAATGCCGATTACGCTGACAATAATTTGTTAGGAATAGATACAGAAGATTTGCGAATACTTAGAAATCACATAAATGGCAGAAGCCCCTTTCAACATTATTGGCAATATTTAGCAGCAGACCTCAATGAAGATAAAAAGATAGATGAACTTGATATAGCTGATTTTATGAAAATATTATCAGGTGAAGTGAGCACAAGATGGAAAACCATTCCACCTTTTCAAGAGAAAACTGTAGAAAATTGGATAAATATTAAAGAAACCTTTAGCTATGAAGATTTAGATAATTACTATAATGATTTTTCGATTAGACCTTACAAAAAAATAAATTTGACATCTATAAAAATGGGAGATCTCAATGCAGACGTTTTCGATTTAAAGTTGAATTTAGAGCAATTAGATACGAGTTTTTTCACTAGTTGGCGACCATCAGAAAAAGAATTTTTGTTTAAGCCTAATCCATTTAAAACTCAGACTCAAATTGAATTAAATTCAAACAAAGAGGGTAGTGCCCAAATAGAAGTTATAGATTTGCAAGGGCGTCAAGTCTTCAAAAACAACATT
>DAIPYV010000158.1:0-8086 GCA_036782555.1 Saprospiraceae bacterium | reverse complement strand
TACCTAAAGAACGTATAAAATCTATACAACATCTACTTAAAGATGGGGACATTATCGCTATCACAACCGATATTGGCGGATTAGACATAGTCCATACAGGATTTATTAAGATTTCTGAAGGTAGAGCGCATTTGCTTCATGCTTCACTAACATCAGGAAAAGTAGAACTCTCTACCCTACCCTTAGACAAATATCTCTCTAAAAACAAAAACCAAAATGGTATCAGGGTCATTCGAGCTTTGTAAAATGGTACAATCATCTGTATACAGTAGAAAAAAAGAATAAAACAAATCTAAGCACCAAATAAATAACATTTACTATCTTTGCCAGTCATAAAGCAAAAATGGTAAAAGCTGGTCAAATCATATTAAAAAAAATAGGAGAAAAACTTCTCACAGCATTTAAGGATTTGATACCTATTATAGTGGTAGTGGGATTCTTTCAGTATGCGGTGATAAGACAGCCTATACCCAATTTAGAGCAGGTACTTATAGGTCTTGTCTTCGTAGTAGTGGGACTGATGCTTTTTGTAGAGGGATTAGAGATAGGTCTGTTTCCTATAGGTGAAACTATGGCTTATGCTTTGGCCAAAAAAGGTAGTGCTTTTTGGCTCTTATCCTTTGCATTTTTATTAGGATTTTCCACTACAATAGCAGAACCAGCGCTCATAGCTATTGCTGCCAAAGCAGCTGATATTTCCGCTGAGGGTGGTTTGATAGAACAAGTGGATTCAGTTAAAAAATCTTATGCTTGGGGTTTAAGGTTGAGTGTTGCAATATCAGTAGGGCTAGCTATAGTTATTGGCGTACTGCGTATTATTAAAGGATGGCCCATATATTATCTTATCATAGGTGGGTATATCATGGTAATGGTAATGACGATATTTGCACCACCGGAAATCATAGGGTTGGCTTATGATGCAGGAGGCGTCACCACTTCTACTATTACAGTACCCTTAGTAACCGCTTTGGGCGTAGGCATTGCGTCAGTCATCAAAGGACGTAATCCTTTGATGGATGGTTTTGGTCTTATAGCCTTTGCTTCATTGCTACCTATGATATTTGTGATGGGATATGGTATGATAGTATTTACTAAATAAAAACAAAAATACAATTGGTACAAGATATTATTTCTGTGGTTTTATCTACCGTCAAAGACGTGACCCCCATTCTATTATTAGTGGTCGTGTTTCAATATATTGTACTCCAACAAAACTTACCCAATCCACGAAAAGTAATATTTGGTGTAGTATTAGTTATAGTAGGATTAGCGTTTTTTTTACTAGGACTAGAAATGGCTCTATTTCCAGTTGGAGACATGATGGCACAGCAGTTATCTTCCTATGAGTTCATTTCCAAACATTATAGTAATCCTGAAAGTTGGATGGCTTATTACTGGATTTACATTTTTGCATTTGCTATTGGTTTTTCTACTACCATAGCCGAACCATCACTCATAGCGGTAACCTATAAAGCCAGTGAGATATCAGGAGGTAAAATACAAGAATTTACACTGAGACTGACAGTTGCTTTAGGTGTTGCTATTTCATTATCAGTGGGGTGTTACCGGATAGTCACTGGAACACCTCTTTATTTATACATTTTAGTAGGTTATATTATTGTCATAATACAAACTATTTTTGCCCCCAAAGATATGATAGCGTTAGCTTATGATTCTGGAGGTGTGACGACTTCTACAGTTACAGTACCTATAGTGGCGGCGTTAGGCTTAGGATTGGCAAGTGTGGTGCCTGGTAGAAATCCAGCTATTGATGGATTTGGGTTGATAGCCTTCGCTAGTTTATTTCCTATTATTACAGTGTTAGCTTATGGACAAATAATCGATATTCTTTCAAAAATTAATAAAAAATAGTCATGAGATTTAAATTGATTTTAGCATTAGTCAGACCAGAACTCACACAAAATGTGGTCAAAGCTGCCAAAAACGCTGGTGCCACCGGAGACTTAATTGTTCCAGGCAGAGGCACGGGCAAAAATGAATCCAGTTTTTTCGGTATTGTATTAGAAGATAAAACGGATTTAGTCTTCTTTATAGTAGAAGAGCATAGTGTCAATAAAATATTGGATGCATTATGCACAGAGTGTAACCTGACAGACCCTGGAAGAGGCGTAGCCATTGTTCTGAGTATTGATAAGGTCACGGGATTAGATTCGCAGATAGAGGGTATCAAAGATAAATTAAGAAGCGAAAGACTTTAACTTAACCATTAAATCATAAAAAAATGTATAAATTTGAAACGGCTAAAGATATAGCCACTCCAGCTCTTTACTATATTGATGGACTATCTTCTATAGAAGAGGCTATCAATATGATGAAAACACATAGTACAAATGTGCTGATAATAGAAAAAAGAGATGAACACGACGCCAATGGCATCATTTCTGTTTCGGATATTATCAAAGGGTGTATCATTCCTGATAAAAACCCCAAACAAGTGTCCGTCTATGAACTTATGA
Organism: Saprospiraceae bacterium; assembly: GCA_036782555.1. Classification (GTDB taxonomy): domain Bacteria; phylum Bacteroidota; class Bacteroidia; order Chitinophagales; family Saprospiraceae; genus OLB9. Next base: position 5,609 of record DAIPYV010000158.1, on the reverse strand, counting down.
CCAAACCTGTCATATCTGTTCCCGCTACACTCAATGCTAAATATGTACCTAAGTACATGATCAACTGTAGAATAAATATGGCACCTGTGGAGGAAAACGGCGTCTATGTAGGATTAGTGAGATTTAGAGATATCGTTTGTAATTTTATATAGATTTAATATAATGTCGGACCAATTTCAGCTATTTTATCCAATGTCATAAGTTCTATAATATGAGTCTATATATATCATCATAAGTTTTTCACATCGAAACAGGATGTGTTATATTGAATCTCTTTATTGCTCATTAAAAAAGTCCTCATCTATTTCTTTGATTTCATAATTTGTCCTTGCTTGTATACCTACATTAAACTCAAGCATCAAGGATACCAGCTTATTTCCGTCTACACAAATTATTTTATGGTGGGCTGAGCGGGCTTTTGCCAATGCTTTCTCATCAAATTCTGAGGTGGTGACGAATACACCTTTATTAGTATCACCACTCATAGCTCCTATGAAGTTTCTTATATCTTTCTCCCTAATTTTATTTTCATTAAATCTTTTAGCTTGAATGTAAATTTTATCAAGCCCCAATTTATCCTCATTTATAATGCCGTCTATGCCACCATCATTTGATTTTGATGTTTCGATAAATTCTCCATAACCCATTTTTTTTAAAAGCCTTAATACTACTTTTTCAAAAAAATAGGGATTAATATTTTTAAGTTTTCTTAATAGGTCATCTTTTAACTCATTTTCTATTCTACTAAAACCCTCATCAATTAAATCTTGAGGAGATGAAATATTAACATCTTGAATATTGTCATTTAATCTTAATTTCTCATCACTTGTATAAAAGTCAAATAACGAACTCTCATTTTCTAAATCTCTCACAGTAAGATTTCCCACATGATTTATACCTTTTTCTGTTATTTTAATTTGACCACGCTAAGGTGATGAAACATATCCGCCTTTCTTCAAATATGTCTTCCCCCAAGCTATTCGATTATCCACTAGAAAATCTCCTGATTTGGTCTTCTGCTTTAATTGGTCTTCAGATAGTTGTGTGTAAAATTTAGACTTGACAGCATCTATAAGTTCTCTGTGAGTATAGATTTTTCCATCTTTTAGCACTTCCAATATTGGTATGAATGTTTCATTAAATTTGGGTATTTCCATTTGTATTACTTGGCAAGATTATAATTAAATCAGTAAAGAACCCGATACTCCATCTATTACTTCTTAATAGAAATAATTTCTGCATCCACGAGTTGATACATCCAGTCATCGACGTCGGTACTATTGATGATGATACGTCCTTTGATGAGGGCATTGGCATCCATGCGGAGTTTGCCTGGATCTTTTTTCCATGTGATACCCGATACTGTCTCGGGGCCTGCTTTGCCACAAAAAAAGCAAGCGGCATAAGTAAATTTGCTGAGTGCCCATGTCGTCTTATCCACAGGTACTAAATAGCCCCTTATGATAACGTCTTTTTGGTGTAATTTCTTAACTTTTTTATCAAATTTGGGTAGATATACCGTTCCATACTCCTCGTGTGGCGCTTCAAAGTACTCCAACATATTGAGTAAGTCCCATGTAATGGTATCTCTCATAGGAGTAGTCTGGGCTCCAAAAGAAAGAAAAGAAAAACAAGATACAAATAAAAGCGAGAAAAATATTTTCATGGTTTACAATATTATATGGGTATTTAACGGATATGCCGGCGAATTGTTACTTAAAAAAAGTTATTATAAGAAATAGGTTTAGTGCAACTCTACTGACATATTAGATCCTTCCATAAGATTGGCTTTAATGTGTTCTTGAATGGTCGTGGCCAAAGTCAAACCTACATAATCCACCTTTACAGGAAAGGATTTGTGTTTTCTATCGACAAGAACAGCCACTTCTAATTTTTTGGGTACTATATCCATCAAGGCCTTGAATGCATAAAAAGTCGTTCGACCCGTGTTGGCGACATCATCTATCACCACTATGGGTTTATCTTTATACAATTGAATATCTAATGAACTGACTATGGGTGAATCTAAAGGCGCCGCAGGATTAAGCTTAATGGAGGATAATGTAAATTTTTTGTCAGAAAAGTGCGTCAGTTCTTTCAAAATCAAACGTGCCAACCTCTCTCCATTAGTATTAATACCCGCTAAAAAGACCTCATGATCATCTAAGTTGTTTTCTAAAATTTCGTAAGCTATTCTGGTGATTTTCTGTCTAATCTGATAGTCATCCAATATTTGCATCTTAGATTTATTTTAAATAAGGGACAAAATTAACATATTAAAATAAGTTTTTCGTAATTTGCACCCTAATTCTAATTTATTATACAAAAGTTATGCAACAAATCATCTTTATCTTGTGTGTGGGTGTGACTTCTTACTTTGCTTACAAGCAATTTTCTAAGATTTGGCAAAATATTCAATTGGGTAAAAAAGAAGATCTAAAGGGCCATAAGAGTGAGAGATGGAAGAATGTCCTTTTAGTTTCTTTTGGCCAGAAAAAGATGTTTAAAAATTGGATTCCCGCTATCTTTCACCTATTTATTTATGTCGCATTTTTGTTTACTCAGATAGAGCTGATAGAAATCATTGTTGATGGTCTTTTTGGTGTCCATAGATTTTTTGCGCCCATTTTAGGTGGGCTTTACACACTTATCATCAATACTATTGAGATATTGACTGTATTAGCCTTGGTGGCTACTTTTGTATTTTTGTACAGAAGAAATCTTCTCAAAATCCCCAGATTTGTCAAGTCAGACTTGGATGGTTGGCCCAGATTAGATGCCAATTTAATTCTCATCGGAGAGTTATTCTTAGTGGCTGGTATTTTGACGATGAATTCATCAGATGTCGTTCTACAAGGATTAATGCCCGATAAATATCCAGATACTGGATCATTGGCCATAAGTAGTATTTTAGGACCAGCTCTCTGGGGCGGCTGGGAGGCGAGTTCTTTAGTCATAGTGGAAAGATTTGGCTGGTGGTTGCACTTATTTGTGGTCTTAGGGTTTATTTTGTATTTACCCCATTCCAAACATTTACATATATTTTTGGCATTTCCTAACACTTATTTCGCTTCGTTGACTTCAAGAGGAAAGATGGAAAACATGCCAGAAATCATGAATGAAGTTAAAACGATGTTGGGCATGGAATCAGAAGGTAGCGCCGAAGCTATGGCCGAGATGCCAGAATTTGGGGCCAAAGATGTCTTTGACCTCACTCAACTCAATATTTTAAATGCCTACACTTGTACTGAATGTGGTCGGTGCAGTGCCGTTTGTCCTGCCAATCTTACGGGCAAAAAGCTTTCTCCGCGTAAAATCATGATGGACATACGTGACCGGGCTACTGAGGTAGGTCAAAATATCGCCTCCGGAAATTCAGATTTTGTTTTGGATAAGGAAAAACCCCTATCCGCTACAAATTATACAGATGGCAAATCGCTATTTGACTATATCTCACGTGAGGAACTTCATGCATGTACGACTTGTAATGCCTGTGTAGAAGCCTGTCCTGTCCTTATCAATCCACTAGAACCCATCCTCAAGATGCGTAGGTATGAAATATTAACTGAATCCGCAGGACCTACCGATTGGTTACCGATGTTTACAGCCATGGAAAATGGCGGCGCAGTATGGCAAATACCAGAGGAGAGAGAGGCGTGGAGAGCTGATATGTGATTTTTACTAAAAATGATTAAAAAACATTAAAACATACATAGTATGAAATATTTTATACCCTTTTTAATCTTACTGTTAAGTTGTTCAAAGGATGAAACTAAAAAAGGAGTTCCTCAATGTATTGCGGACAAAATTGAAGATTTCCAAAACAATCCAGGTTGTCCATATTCTCAGGTAGATGAATATGTTTTTCAAGGTAAAAAAGTTTATGTGTTTAATAATGACAGATGTTGTTGTGATTACACTTCTGATGTCTTCAGTATGACATGTGAAAACCTAGGTTATTTAGGTGGGTTTGTAGGAAATACCACTATCAATGGGGAGAATTTTTTAATGAATGCTCAATTAATTCGTACTCTGTGGAAACAGTGACACAAGTTGTAAATTGTAAAGGTATAAACGGGTCTATTCATAATAATAAAAGATAAAAAGATTTCTTAAAACGGAAATGGAAATTTACCTTTATTTATTTTGAATTATTAATGATAAAAATAAAATGATTAATTTTCGATATGGAAGTAAAAACAATGGCAGAAGCAGCCGCAGAAGGTATCAATGTAGAAGTCCTCTTTTGGGTAGGGTGTGCGGGGAGTTTTGATGCTCGTGCGCAGAGAGTCACTAAAGCCTTTGCAGAATTACTCAATAGAGCAGGCGTCAGTTTTGCTATCTTGGGCAATGAGGAGATGTGTACTGGAGACCCAGCCCGACGTGCAGGCAATGAGTTTATATTTCAGATGCTAGCATTACAGAATATTAGCACACTTAACATGTATGAAGTTAAAAAAATAGTCACAGCTTGTCCACATTGTTTCAATACGCTCAAAAACGAATACCCGGATTTGGGTGGTCATTATGATGTCGTGCACCACACACAGTTTTTACAGCAATTGCTCGATGCAGGCCAACTCAAAGTAGAAGGCGGCGCTTTCAAAGGTAAAAAAATCACATACCATGATTCTTGTTATCTCGGCAGAGTCAATGGTGAGTATGAAGCCCCCAGACATCTTTTAGAAAAATTGGAAGGCGACTTAGTCGAGATGAAACGCTGCCGTACCACGGGCTTATGCTGTGGAGCTGGCGGTGCACAAATGTTTAAGGAGGATGAGCCAGGAGACAAACGTATCAATATAGACAGAACAGAAGAAGCCTTAGAAACGGGCGCCGAAATAATAGCCGCTAACTGTCCTTTTTGTATGACAATGCTCACTGATGGCACAAAGGCCAAAGACAAACAAGATGACGTCATGGTATTGGATATCTCCGAAATGATATTACAAGGTATGAAATAAGAAAAAACGTTATTTATTCTTCCATAATGAATGTAGACAGCATCAAAATAGCACCTGAATGGAAAGTGGCGCTTAAAAATGAATTGGAGGCCCCATATTTTGATATATTGATCAGTTACTTGAAAAATGAAAAAATAAATGGAAAGGTCATTTATCCTCCAGAACATCTTATTTTTAATGCCTATAACTCTGTATTTCCATCTGATGTCAAAGTAGTCATTATCGGTCAAGACCCTTATCATAATCCGGGTGAAGCCATGGGACTGAGTTTTTCTGTGCCCAATGGTGTCCGAGTACCCCCTTCGCTTAAAAACATCTACAAAGAATTGCAAACAGATGTAGGTTTAATACCTCCTCAACATGGAGATTTAACCCCTTGGACATCGCAAGGTGTGTTTTTACTCAACGCCATTCTCACTGTAGAGCGCCATAAACCCGCATCTCACCAACATATAGGCTGGCAGTCGTTTACAGATGCGACTATCAGTTATCTTTCAGAGCACTACAATAATATTGTTTTTATGCTTTGGGGGAACTACGCCAAAACTAAACAAAACCTCATTGACACATCTCGACATCTTGTGCTCCAAAGTGCGCACCCTTCACCCTTAGCGCGAGGTGCTTTCTTCGGTTGTCGCCACTTTT
>DAIPYV010000157.1:0-8153 GCA_036782555.1 Saprospiraceae bacterium | reverse complement strand
TCCATTTTGCCAGCTTCCAGCTTTGACAAATCCAACATTTCATTGACCAACCGCAGAAGGTTATTGCCGTTTCGCTCGATCATATCAAGACCATTGTCCAAGTGATCCGTTGCAGAACGCCTTATATGTTGTACCATACCCAAGATTACAGTGAGAGGTGTTCTAAATTCATGGGTTATATTAGTGTAGAGGTCTGTTTTGACTTTGTCGAGTTCTTTTATTCGATGGGTTTCGTTTTGCTCAAATTGCAGTTTTGTTGCCATTCTATTTTGCTCAAGTTTGTATTTGTAATATGCCCGAATACCTAAGCTAAGTAAAATCACATATAATAAATAGGCATACCATGATGCATACCATGGAGGTAAAATTGTGATTGTTAATTCTCTGACTTTATCATTCCAAATCCCTAAGCTATTGCTGCCTTGTACTTTGAATGTGTACGACCCGGCTGGTAAATGGGAATAAGTGACACTTCTTCTATTGCCAATTTCCAACCAATCTTCGTCAACGCCATCCAATAGATATCTGTATTTTATCTGATCAGGTGCTCTGAAATCTAGTGATGAAAATTCCAAGCTAAATACATCTTGACTATGTTTCAATGTAATGGAATTGGTAAACTCTATGACGTGAGTTAAGATTTCACTTTGGTCGTTTGGTTTTATGACTTGATTATTTACAATGAGTTGGGTGATAAATATATTGGGAGCAAAAGAATCCACTAATACTTTCCTTGGGTCAAAAACATTAAGTCCATTGATGCCCCCGAACGCTAAGTGACCATTAGGCAGCTGAGCATATGCATCCGTATTGAACTCGGCAGCTTGAAGTCCTACAGCTTCTGTAAAATGTCGGATTTCAAAATTGCCTTCTCGATGAGTACTACTCAATATACAAAAAAGACCATTATTGGTACTTCCCCAAATATTGCCATCTTCATCGGCTAAAATGCCATAAACTGTATTGTTACATAAGCCTTGATTCACAGTAATATGCCTGATCTTACCTGAAGATTTTTCCATGAGATTGAGACCACCACCTTTGGTGCCTATCCATAATAAACCATTATCTATTGGGTCATCCAGAAAGGTACTGACATTATTATTATTGAGCGATGTTTTATTTTTTGAGTCATTGCTATACCACGTGATGGTAGGGTCCGTAATTAAAATGTCCTTACTCTGTATTTTTGCAAATCCATCTTGTGTACCGATCCATATAGTACCCTGCTTGTCATTATACAACGCCGTATTATAATTATCTTCACTAAGTTTTTTTTTCGTAAAGTTTTTGATATTAAACTCTTTGAAATTACCCGTTTTAGGATCAAATACCGCATAAAATCCATTCAATCCTCCAATCCATAACAAACCATTATGATCTTCAATGATATTTTGGACATGGGGGTAACTGCCTTTGAAATCAACTTTATAGCTTTTTCGTTCTTTTGTGGAAAGGCTAATCTGTTGTAACGAAACAATAGTTTGAGAAAAAATATCCATTATTTCTGTCAACCAAAGATCTCCACTTTTAGATGTAAAAAAATTTTTAAAATAAGCCTTACTAGGTACCTTTGCATGGTCTTTAACAATGCCTTTTAAATCTATTGTTAAAATTTCATGCCATGTATGTAAGTAAAGGTTATTTTGGGAGTCTGAAATGATTTTTCTGATACTTTTATTTGGTGCGATATGGTTAAAATTTTCAGAATCAAACGAATATTTTCTCAAGCCATGACCATTTTGGCCAACCCATATTATGCCTGAGATGTCTTTAAATATTTTTAGGACAAACACATTGTGTTCGCTGAAAACAAGGCTTTTTTCCTCATTTATAGGTTTGTATTTTTGCCAATTTGAGACATCAAAAACTTCCAGCGATCCATTCATTTTACTACGGCCCATCCACAAACGCCCATTATCTTCTTTTAAAATCGGAGGCAGATAACTGTTTAAAATAGGCGTAGTAAATGTAGGATATGAATTTATTCCGTCATATAAACTTATGTATTCATCATTGAACCACACACTACCATCTTTATTTTTTATAATTTGGTCCCTCCAAAGGTATTCCTTCTCTTTTAATTCAAATTGGTAAGTTTTCTCATTAAAACGGTAAAGGTAGTTATAGTTTATGTACCATGTAATATTTTTGGAATCTGTATAAGTCATTTCATTTTTGGAATTACCTTGGTTGATAGATGTTTTAGGTTTATTGATATGTTCGATCATTATGTCCTTTTCATGCTCGAAAAAGTCATCAGGAATGGTGATGATATCCAAGACAGTTGGAGAAGTACTGATTAAAAAACGGCCATCGGCTAATTCTGTATTTCGTCTTTCTGACAAATTGCCGCTCAAGCTATTTGGATTTTTAGCATCGTGGTAGAGTCTATAAAATCTTTCTGTTTTCTTGTCGAAAATATTGAGTCCATGCTCACTACCGACCCAAATGCGACCTTTGCTATCTTCGTAAAGGAATAACGTGGCGTTGTTTGAAATGGAATAAGGGTCAAAGGCATCATGGTTATACACCTTGAATGAGTAACCGTCATAACGATTCAGCCCTGCTTGAGTAGTTATCCACAGAAATCCATCTCTGCATTGTATGATGTCACTTATACGACCTTGCGACAGCCCCTGAGCTGTGGAAAGAGTTTCGTATTTGAATTGGCCAAATACAGCACTGCTCATCAGCATCATGAATAAAATGATGGTACGAGTAAGTAATATAAAACGTGATAGACTAAAAATCATGGGCCAAATATACTATAAGATTAAGTTATTAATGGTCATAAATGCAGTCCAAAATGACTGTCTTCATTCAAAATGCTCAAAATTTACGGTATATGCTCAGATTTTAGGGTATGAAAGCGAGAAATGTAGGTTTTTTTGCGAGAAATGTCTTAGCTCCATGGGTGGTTTTGGTCATAACTTTGCAGTGTTAATTTATTAATAAACAAGACAAATAATTTAATCACTTTATTTAAACACAAAAAATCTTTTAAAATGAAAACATTTTCTTTAACAATCATGGTAGCCATATTATCCTTATTATTCTCTACCATTAATATGTCTCAAACTCAGCCTGCTTATAAAGATGTGGTAGTGGAGAATCCAACCGCCGAAGTCGATATGAAAGTTGTCAGCGATTTTGTTAATAGTCTCGTATCAGGAGATCTGGACAAAGCCAAATCACTGTTAGATCCTAATTACATCGGTAGAGGCCCAAGCAAATTAGATTCTGCCAATGTAGAAATGACAATCACAGGCTGGCAGGCGAACAATAAGAGAACATCGGACCGTAAGATTGCATTTGTAACTCAGACGTTCAAGGTGTTGTCCGGTAATCTTAAAGGTAACTGGGTGTCCCTTTGGGGCGACTATACCTTTACACAGGATGGCAAGACCATTTCGTTTCCACTTCAATACACAGCACTCGTAGCCGATGGTAAAATTATGGGCGACCAAATATATTATGACAATTTATATGTGGTAACACAATTGGGCTATACGATCACCCCTCCAAAAGTGGAACAGAAATAAAAATTTGATTGTGAGATGGATTTCATATTTGGTTATGAATCCATCACAAGATTTTGTAATCCAACTTCCTTTATAGAAATATTTTAAGTTTAACCTAAATATCTAAAAATATAACAAATTAATCATGAAACAAATAAGTTTATTAATCCTATTCGTTTTTGTATCTTCAAGCACATTTGCACAATGGAAATACCCACCTTCCAAAAAAGTGGAAGTTAGCGATACTTATTTTGGAGTTACCTACAAAGATAATTACCGATGGCTCGAAGAAATGAAAAATCCAGAGGTAGAATCTTGGTTTAAACAACAAGCTGAATTTAGCAATAGTACCATGAGCAATATTTCGGGTAGAGATGAGCTAATAGCAGAATGGCGAAAATTGGATAACCTCCAACCAGCATCTTACAGTTCTATAGTGAAAGAAGGTGGTCGAACATTCTTTAAGAAGAAATTGCCAGGAGAGAAAGTTGCTAAAGTGTATTATCGTGAAAACGGCAAAAGTCAGGAAGTACTTTTATTCGACCCACTTACCTTTATTGAAGGGAAAACCTTATCGGTAGAGGACATGATACCAAGTTATGATGGCAAGAAACTAATCATTGGATACGCTGAAAATGGAGCTGAGGTATCAACGCTGCGTATTATGGATGTGGACACAAAGAAGTTTTTGTCTGATGAGATTCCTAATACATCAGGCGCAATGGGTTGGTCTTTCGACAACAAAAGCATAAGGTACATGTGGGTCAAATCTGTAGATCCTAACGATGTTGAAGGACGCTTATATCCTAAAACCAAACTTCATAAATTAGGTACAACTTATGAGTCGGATATAGATTTTTTTAGCGCAGAAAAATATCCTGAACTGAATATTGAAGCAAAGTCATATCCCTTCGTTTATTTGTCAACGGATGCACCAGAATATGTTTTTGCAGGTGAAGGAACGGTACAAAGAGAGCGAGTAATCTTTTATGCACCCATAGCTCAATATAATTCATCTAAGATACAGTGGAAAACACTCTGTAAGACAACAGATAAATTAATTGGATCTCCTGTACTTTTCGATGGTAAAATGTATGCAATAACACATAATGGAGTTAAGAATTACAAGCTTGTTGCTACCGATTTAAAAAATCCTAATTGGTACAATGCAACTACAGTCATCCCGGAAAAAGAAATAAGCTTAAAATCTGTTATCCGTTGTAAGGACTTTATTCTTTTGGTTTATAACGATGGAATTAATTCCCACCTGTATAGGTACGAACCTAAAACTAAGGGCATAATTAAAGTAGAGTTACCTTTCAACGGGTCTGCTTACGTGCAAAATATTGATTCTAAAACCAATGATTTTTTGGTTGGGATAACTTCTTGGAATAAACCATTTACTGAGTTTTTGTATAATGCCAATACAAATGCATTTACAACAAGTGAATTCAATCAGGCGCCAGAATATCCTAAAGAGTATAGAGATTTGGTAGTAGAAGAAGTGGAAGTAAAAGGTCATGATGATGTAATGATTCCATTGTCTATTATTTACAAAAAAGGAATTAAAAAAGATGGCTCTAATGTATGCTTTATGAACAGCTATGGTGCCTATGGCAGCAGTATGACACCCGGGTTTAGCACAAGACAAAATGCACTAGCTGTCAAAGGCGTAGTCATTGCAATTCCTCACGTACGCGGCGGTAGCGAAAAAGGTCAGGAATGGTACAAAGCTGGGTATAAAACTACCAAACCAAACACTTGGAAAGATTTTATCAGTTGTGCAGATTACTTGATTGCACAGGGCTACACCACTTCTTCTAAGCTTAGTGGAACAGGTACAAGTGCGGGTGGAATTCTCATAACGAGAGCTATTACAGAAAGGCCTGACTTATTTGCGGCAGCCATTTGTAACGTTGGTTGTGCTAACGCCATGCGACTTGAATTCTCATCGAATGGACCAGTTAATATTCCTGAATTTGGAACTGTAGAAAATGAGGAAGAATGTAAAGCGCTTTATGAAATGGATGGCATGCAACATGTGCAAGACGGTGTAAAATATCCTGCTGTGATGTGTGTTGCAGGGTGGACAGACCCAAGAGTTGCAGCTTGGCAACCAGGAAAATTTGCAGCAGCAGTACAAAATGCTTCTGCGTCCAACAAACCAGTACTGATGAAGGTAAACTACGATAACGGACACTTTACTGAAGATTTAGAAGTCACCTGGGCAAATTTTGCAGATCAATATGCTTTTGTAATGTGGCAATCTGGTCATCCCGATTTTCAACCTCGAAAGAAGTAATTTTTAGCAACATAGGGATACAAGAGAACAGCTTTCTAAATTAAAATTTTCAAATATTTATAACCCCAAAAACCTTTTATTTAATCACAAAAAATTTTTACAATGAAAACATTTTTTTTAACATCAATGGTAGTTGCTTTAACTACATTATTTTCTTTCAACGTGTGTCAAGCACAAAATGCTTATGGTGAGTTAAGTTACATAAAAACTATACCCAATATGCATGAAAGTTTTCTGATTGACATGAAAACGTCTAAAAAGCTTGCCAATGGACGAGTGGCCAATAAAACCATTCTTTCATGGCAACTCTATCGAAGAGTCTTTCCACGTGGTAACAGTATGGATTTCAATTATGCCGTCTTTTCAGTATTTCCTAGTGGTGTAGAGATGAAAGCGGAAGGCACTTGGGATGCTCCCGTGAGAGAACTCAGCGTAGGTGAAATCGCCGACTTCCTTACTTCTATAAACAACGTAAGGACTATTGTAGCGACTGATTTGTACACATCCAGGTGGGGCGTTGGAACCAACATTATTCCCGGTGAATATTTACAACTAAACGCCGTAGATGTCAAAAAGGGAAGCAATTCAGACTATGAAAAACTATTGGAATCCCTAAAGCCAGTCATTGAAGAGTGCATAAAATCTGGCAAACTCAAAGGACTTAATGTTTGGAAACGCACCTATGCGACCAATGTTGGTGGCGAAAGTGACTATACAGTAGTCTTTAGCTTTACTACCTTAGACCAGGCATTATCATGGGCAAGTGGTAAAACGGACATGGCAGATGAGTATAAAAAAGTATTTCCTAAGGATGACATATCCAAATTAACTAATAAATTGAATGAGCTTAGAGATATCACTTCTCAGGAACTTTGGGAATTGGTGGATATAACTGATTAAGATTCATACGGTGATTTGTTAGCTGTCAGATTTCACCATACGGTGAAATTTGGCAGTTTATTACACCTAGTGCTCTTTCCAGATTAAACCATTTTTATTTGTGTTAGAACAAGCAACAATTCAAAAGATTTTTTTACCCTTTAAATATTTATAAAATGAGATTTTTAATGATTTTTATTGCCACCACATTTTTAATGTTGGTAGCTTGCAAACCCGCTGTTAAATCAGTAGATGCAACTGTTGAAGCTTCGAAACCTGATATGACTCAGATCAAAGCTGACATTCAGGAATTAGAAAACGCTTGGGCGAAGGCACAAAATGCAAAAGACTTTGAGACCCTACTCGCTTTGTACACTGATGATGCTATAAGTATGCCAGACGGAGCGCCTTCTGTCAGTGGAAAAGCGGCCATAAAAGCAAGGATGGAAGCTGAAGCCACTAAAACGCCTGATGGCTTAACTAGTGAATATACAGTCCTAGAGGTGTATGGTGACGGAGATATTGTGACTGAAATCGGAACCGGTGTCACCAAAGATGCTTCCGGTGCAGTAATTAGAACTGGCAAATACTTTGCTATATGGCAAAAAGTAGATGGTAAATATCTCTGTTTGAGAGAGATATACAATAGTGATGTCCCAGCCAAATAATTCGCTTTAGGTATAAGGCTGGGTTCAAAAATTTGAGACAGCCTTATATTTTTGTCCGTCCGGTAATCGCTTATTCGTTTTTGTTTAGAAACCTTCAACAACACTATTATGCTTATTCTTAAAGAGTATTTTTTTATACCTGCAGTAATTATATTTTCAGCGATATTTTTCTTATCTTCAGAAAGTTCGGGGCAGTCAAATGTAATGGGTAAGATCACTGAAATATCAGGAACGCCGCTTGGATATGCAAATATTCTTTTATTGCATGCAAAAGATTCTGTTTTTATCAAAGGTGAAATTGCCGAAGAAAATGGCCGTTTCCAATTTAAAAATATTCCACAAGGTGATTATCTCTGCGCTTTCAGCATGATAGGATACTCCAATAAATATTCACCGGTATTTAAAATAACATCCAATTCAGGCCCCATAGACCTGGGTACAACTGCAATGGATGAAAGTATAATGCTCGATGGCGTGGAAATCGTTGCAAAACGTGCTTTTCTGGAGCAGAAAACAGACAGGACGGTCATCAATGTCTCCAACAGTATCACCAATGCAGGAGGCAATGCGCTTGAAGTGCTTTCTATATCTCCGGGTGTGCAGGTCAACAGGCTGTCAAAAACAATATCTCTCGTGGGTAAAGAAGGAGTCATTATCATGATTAACGGAAAAATTTCCAGAATGCCATCTGATGCTGTGGTACAAATGCTCGAAGGTATGAATACGGATAGAATTGATTCATACCCCACCAGCCAATTTTGATGCAGAAGGAAATGCAGG
>DAIPYV010000156.1:0-8240 GCA_036782555.1 Saprospiraceae bacterium | reverse complement strand
GACAAAGAAATTTATTTAATTAATGAAAATATACAAATAAAGCTTCCAGAGATCGAAGAAGGAAAAGCATTGATTTCTATAGAGGCTGGCCATAAAATTATAGAACAAAAATGGTTTAATATCACAAAAAATAAATCAACGGTATCCGTCAAATCTAATAATGATTGGCCCTCACACGTTTACATTCATGCGACTATAGTACAACCTTACAAACAAAACAATAACGACCTACCACTTAGAATGTATGGCGTTCAACATATTGAAATCAAAAGTAATATAAGCCCACTAACACCTATTATTAACATTCCTAAACAGTTAGAATCCAATAAAACCTATACATTTGAAGTGAAGGAAGCGGAGGGGCGCGAAATGGAATATACGCTGGCTTTAATAGACGAAGGTTTGCTCAATCTATCAGGATTTAAAACACCTCATCCTCAGGAACACTTTTCTGGTCGAATGCCACTTTTGGTCAAAACTTGGGATATCTATAAATATTTGATGAATTTTTTTAAAGGCAAATTTGCTGGAATCATTTCTATAGGTGGAGATGACGCTTATAAAACTGATGAAACACCAGAGATCAATAGATATAAGCCAGTGGTCATCCATCAAGGTCCGTACAAAATTAAAGCCAAAGGTCATCAAAAACACACCATCACGATTCCTAACTATATCGGGAAATTGAGACTCATGGTGGTGGCTTGCTCTGAAGATAATTTTGGGCAAAAAGAACAAATGGTTTTGGTAAAAAATCCTTTGATGATTCAATCTCAATTTCCTAGAGCACTTAATGTTACCGATCAAATTTCTATCCCTATTAATCTCATTAAGGCAGAAAAGTCTATTGCCTCAGCCATTATTAGCGCTCAAGCCACACCCAGTCTTATAGAAGGTTGGGGACAAGACCGCACAGTCAATTTTGGCACTAAAGAACAAGCCCAAACCCTATATAATCTCAAAGTAAAAAACACACCAGGCGTCAGCCAAATTAAGCTCATAGCAAAATCTGGAAAGTACTCTATGCAAGAAGAAACAGAAATAGCTGTAAATTATCCTAATGCCTATTCATCAGATATACAACGCCTAGCCATTGAACCCGGAAAAAGTGGCTCTATAAGTGCTAAGGTAAAGGGCTACCTTGATGTCTATAGCAGTTTTGTAACGGTGAGTGGTGCAAAAACTCCCAATATAACACAGTATGCGCAGGAATTAATCTCTTACCCGTACGGATGTTTAGAACAAACCACATCGGCTGGTTTTGGACAGCTCTACTTAGATAAAATATTAAACTTGTCATCAGCTGACAATAAAAGACGTCTTGACTACATTAAAGCAACTATTGAAAAAATAGCCAGATTACAACAGAGTTCAGGCTCTTTTTCTTATTGGGAAAATGACTATTATGACGAGTACTCTGACATATATGCTGGAAACTTTTTAATAGAAGCACAAAATTTAGACTTGCTGGGTGATATAAAACCAGTCTTCGACAAATGGATTAAAAGACAAACATCATTAGCTAACAACTGGTCTCTGCGAACGACAAGTCATCAATATACTCAAAATCATGACATTTATCAGCAAGCCTACAGACTATATATCCTCGCCAGAAGTGGACAACCCGCTAAGTCAGCACTTAATAGATTTGTGGCTCAATTTCAAGGCAATGAAAGCATTATTTTATGGTTTATAGCTGGAGCATATGCCTACACAGGTTATGATAGTAAGGCCAAAGAATATATAACACGGGCTAAAAAAACTACTCAAACCCAACAAGATGATGAACTTATATCCTACTTTGACTACTCTTTTGGTACGCAGGCGCGGGACAACGCCATTAAAGTAGATATCTTAGCTCAGATAGGAGATAAGAAAGCTATGGCCGATTACTATTTTGAAATGGTGGACCTACTGAATGAAAGTTCTTGGGTGAGTACGCAGACCAAAGGTTATGCTTTTAAAGCCATCTATAGATTTTATGGTAAATCTTTGCAGTCCAAAGAAAATATAACCTATACCTTATCAGGCGTAGCTGTACCCAACAATAAAATATCACAACCTCAAACCTCATCTAAAAAGTTAGATTTACCCAGAGAGAATATGAAATTCACCATCACCAACACAGGAAATACTACCATTTATATTCAACATACACAACGGTATATAGACAATAACCTCACAACAAAAGCCGACAATTCCGGAATACAAATGACAGTAAATTATTTTAATAAATCTTCACAAAGTTCTGATATCGCTTCTGTAAAAGCTGGAGACGACATCATCATCACTATACAAGTACAAAACTTATCAGCGATAAGAAATAAGGACTTGGCACTGAATCTCAAAATACCATCGGGATTAGAATTGATAAACCCACGAATATACAGTACTGAAGCCCTTTCTAATAACCAGAATTTCCATTATCAAGACTTTAGAGATGACCGCGTCTATACCTTTTTTGAATTAAAAGGAAACGAAAAAAAGTCTTTTAATTTTAAAGCTAAAGCGGCCTACAAAGGAGATTTTTACTGGCCAGCCATCTCATGTGAAAACATGTACCGAGGTGACATTTTTGCAAAAACAGAAGCCTATCGTATCAAAGTGGAGTAAAGATTTAAGGAAAAAAAAAGCTACCAACCTAAGTGGATGGTAGCTTTTAATTTTTACTATAAAAAATTGACTATTTCACAAAGAGCAGTTCGCGACATTTAGTCAATGGCCACAGTTCGTCATCTATCAATAGCTCTAATTTGTCAGAAGCGTATTTTATTGTTTCAAAGTAAGGTTTCACTTTATTACAATAATGTTCAGCGCGTTTCTCTATATCTTCTAGGTTATTGGCTATTTTTCTTTCTTCTGTCATGGCTTTCACTTCAGAAATAATCGAAGCTATGTATTTAGAAATATCTTTAATTAGTGTTATAGATTCATTAGCCACAGATTCATAATCCTTACCGAAAATTTCTTTAAGGCCTTTGACATTCTCTATCAATCTATTTTGATAATTGATAGCCGTTGGGACAACATGATTGCGTGCGATATCTCCTAAGACCCGACCTTCTATCTGTATCCATTTGATATATTCCTCCAATTCAATTTCATACCTTGCATGGATTTCAAGTTTTGACATGATATCGTATTGTTCAAGAAGCGTGACTACATCTTCGTTAAGATACGTTTTTAGCGCTTCAGGTGTAGTCTTAAAGTTATTCAATCCTCTTCTTTCAGCCTCATCTACCCATTCCTGACTGTAACCATCTCCCTCAAATCTGATTTTTTTACTTTCTTTAATGATTTCACGCAATATATTAAAGATAGCGTCATCTTTTTTCATACCTTTTTCATCTATTAAGGCATCTACTTGATTTTTAAATATCTTAAGTTGATGAGCGACTATTAAGTTCAGCATAGTCATTGGTTTAGCACAATTAGCTGATGATCCCACAGCTCGGAATTCAAATTTATTGCCTGTAAAGGCGAATGGTGACGTTCTATTTCTATCTGTGTTGTCTAATAAAATTTCTGGTATTTTACCTACTACGTTGAGCTTTAGAGTCGTCTTCTCTTCTGGAGATAACTTACCATCAGTGACAGACTCTAATTCATCCAAAACATTACTCAAATATTGGCCAATGAAAACAGAAATAATAGCCGGCGGAGCTTCATTAGCGCCTAATCTATGGTCATTTCCAGCAGAAGCAATGGCAGCACGAAGCAAGTCTGCATTGTCATGAACCGCCTTGATTGTATTCACAAAGAAGGTCAAAAACTGCAAATTACTCTTAGGCGTTTTTCCTGGACTTAATAGATTGACACCTGTATTAGTAGCTAGTGACCAGTTGTTATGTTTTCCAGAACCATTGACATCTAAGAATGGCTTTTCATGGAAGAGGACATTAAAGTCATGTCTTTTAGCTATTTTGGACATGACGTCCATAAGTAGTGAGTTATGGTCTACAGCCAAGTTGGCCTCTTCAAATAATGGTGCTATCTCAAATTGATTAGGGGCCACCTCGTTATGACGTGTTTTTACCGGGATACCTAATTGAATACATTCCATTTCCAATTCCCGCATAAAGGCTAAAGCCCTTTCTGGAATGGATCCAAAGTAATGATCTTCCAATTGTTGACCTTTGGCAGCAGGATTGCCCAACAAAAGTCTTCCCGCCATAGTCAAATCTGGGCGAGATGCACATAAAGCGCTGTCTATTAAAAAATATTCTTGCTCCCAGCCTAAGGTAGCAATGACTTTGTTAACATTTTTGTCAAAATACTGTGCGACAGCCGTAGCCGCTTCATCTACTAATTGAAGAGATTTTAGTAAAGGAACTTTATTGTCCAAGGCCTCACCTGTGTAAGATACAAATACCGTAGGAATACACAATGTCGTACCCATCACAAAAGCAGGCGAAGTGGGATCCCAAGCCGTGTATCCGCGAGCTTCAAAAGTATTTCTAATGCCCCCGTTCGGAAAACTTGATGCATCAGGCTCTTGTTGTACTAATTGACCTCCATCAAATTTGTCAATAGCTGAACCATCAAAGATAGGCTCAAAAAAAGCGTCATGTTTTTCAGCAGTATAGCCCGTCAAAGGTTGAAACCAGTGAGTATAATGCGTAGCACCTTTTGAAATAGCCCATGACTTCATCGCCGAAGCCACATTGTCTGCCATTTTTCTATCTATTTTTTTCCCTTTCTCTACTGCATCTTTTACAGCCATGTAGGCATCCTTAGAAAGAAAATGCTTTAAAGATTCATCATTAAAAACATTTCTACCATATAGCTCTGACCTTCTTTCCGTAAGTTCGGTCACTTGGACAGGTTTACGAGACATTGTTTTCTTCAACGCCTCAAATCTCATTGTTGACATAATTATTATATTTTTTTAATTATAATGCAAAGGTAGATTAAGATTATATATTATCAAAAAAATAAATCATATTTTTCAAACATACCCCCTAAATTTACACATCTATTAACAAATATTATTATTTTAATTCAATACACCCATAATATAACATAGGCTACATGTAATTTAAAATTAATTATTCATGTCATAAATCTAATATTTACTTTTTTAATTTCCTATATCTATTGAATTATGATAACGAAAATATTCAATTAGAATTAAATATCATTAATGAGCTACGCCTCATTATTGATAAAAAAGAATAACCATAAGGGTATTTTTAGAGTTATAAAAATTGCATCTTTCTTTATCCCAAAACAACTAATACAATCAAAAAAGGAAGTAAATCTTTACTAACAAATAATAAGGGAAGTTAGATATCTTGCTATATCAAAGATAAAAGAGTCTTTAGAATATTCATAAAAAAAGGGACAAACTTTATCAGAATGCCCCTTATCTTGGTTTATTAATTACTTCTTTTTACTTCTTATTAGTAATATACATTTTTTTATTGATTGTCCCTTTTGTAGTGGTCACTTGCACCAAGTAAACGCCCTCTGGATAAGATGACGTATTAATGACATCAGTTTGCGCATTAATATTTTTTCGCACTTCTATTAAGTGGCCCATGGCATCAGTTACATTATACTCTACTATAGTATTACCTCCATTAAAATGAAGAACTATCCTATCTTGAGCTGGATTAGGGAAGAGTATTAGTTTCTCTTCTGTAGGTTCCGGCTCTGCAGTAGGTTTATTAATTTTAATATCTACATAGGTGTCAGGTAGTTGATAGCGGAAACCATCCACATCTTCTATTTCTATACCATGAGCATGAATTCTTGAAACATGGTATGGTAAACTGGATTTAAAGCCTTCAATTTCATCAACGACGATATAGACCAATTGACCAAAAATACCATTTCCTGTGGTTGAACTTGGTCTAAACCCTTCAATCTCATCCACTACAATAGAAGACACCAAACTCAAAGCAGCCTCCACTTGTCCATGATTTGGCTGTTGATATAAGTTGATATTCCCACTACCCTTAGTCAACCAAGAATTTGTATCAAAAACCACATCTAAACTACTACTATCCATAATACTCGGATTAATATCCAGTTCAAATACTAATCCTGAAATATTTTCTACTGGAACTTGTGGAGTACCTAATGATATATCTATAACTAATAAGTCGCCTGGCTCATATATTGTTTGAGGGTCATGTAGAGTGAAATTTATATCTTTAGAACCTAAGACATCTTGCGATACAAATTTATGGTGTTTTTTGTAATTATCGATGATGGCATCCATATCACTTTGGGTGATGAGTCCATCACCATCAGCATCTATATGTTTAATATTGACACCATTATTTTGTGTATAAAACCAATCTGTGGCATACTGACCACCTCTGTACGGTAAATCAATATCATTCCTAGGGGCACCAGCTAACCCCAAATACCTACCCAAAGTCAAAACGTCACGCATTGATACCAATCCATCTCCATTAAAATCTCCTGTCCAAACACAATCAGGTCCTTGACATGGACATATAGTGTCTTGAGAATTATCATAAATTTGGACATAAACTTTATATACTAAACAGCTATTATTAACTACACAATACTCTACATCAAAAGAATCTTGTCCAAAATAGTTATTATCCAGTGTATAGATTAAGGTTGATTTAGAATAAAACTCATTACAATCCTCTTGAATCGTTTCATTTTCAAAAATTTCAACTGTACCAAACAAAGGATTATTTAATACAGAAAAATGATATCCTTCAATAGGCATATCATAATTGAGTACTAGACTGTTATTTTTAAGAGTAGAAAACTTGTACTTTAAGTCACTTTGAGGCCCATAATTACCGACGAAAATTTTAATTTTCCCTGTGTAAGTATGATTATTGGCATACCGAACAGTGTAAGTAAAATCTTTTACACCTGTGAAATTATTTGGAGGAGTATAGGTAAAGACACCTAAAGTATCCCTAATCAATTCCGAAGAATAATTTGAAATAGGAAAATGTGAGACCAAATCGTTAGCAAAAACATCAAAAGTTATTGGTGTATTTTTAGGCGTAAAAAAGACATCATCTCGTACTGAAGAAGTATTTTGTGAAGTGGGGATGACATCAATTATAAAAGTATATTGGTATCCATCTGCGTGTGAAAAAACTAATGTATCTAATCCAAAACTGGGGAAATTTGGCACATAGTTAAAAACTCTATCGTGCAGTGAACTAACATGACCGATTTGAGCAGAATCATCTAAAGTAAACCCGGATATAGGTAAGATTAATTTTTTGTTTTGAGTATTTTTAACAGTATATTGAATAGTTCTTGTGAATTCAAAATCTGTTTCATCTCTTAAAAAGTGTATCTTACCATTCATTGTTGACCCCTCATCATCTGTCACTGTGTAGATGACGTATCCGACATTAATGTCAGATGATGGTGTAAACACAATAGAATCTGCAACCAAAATAGCGGACCCACCCTGCATGAATGAAATTCCAGAAATCGATAATCCCGTAGAAGATGACACATCATTGTCCAAGGGTGCCACCGAAATAGGATCATTTGAAGAAAAAGTAACATAATCATCTACTGTCTTTATGGCAGAATTTTGAAAGCTAATGATATATTCTATATAGTATGGCCTTAAATTATCAACGTATTGAGCGAATGCCCTAGCTTTTCCTACATAAGTAGGATTGTTTTGTTCACGACTAATTACAACTTCGCGGTATCTGCCACCTATATTTCTTGTCGTTACTCTACAATCTTCAACAAAAAAATTCGGTAATGTAAACTGAGCCTCAATAGTGTCAATGTAGGATTCACCTGCGGGAATGACAATATACTTGGTACCCGTGGACAGCTGCGCATAGGCTTGAGGGGAAGCCAGCAAGAGAGATAACACAATGATTATTAATAAATTGTATAGTTTCATAACTTCGTCTTAAAAGTATATGATGATGAATATGGTTATAAATATGGCACAAAGAAACAACTTTTTATTCAAAACACCAAATAAATTTGTAAAAATCTTATATTAATAAATATTTTTCTTTTCCAGTGATTTTAAACATATTACATTCACTGCTAAACAAAATATTACACATTATTACATTTTATTATATGTATTAGTATATTATGTTTAATGAAATATAAACAAAACTGATAAACATTAATAAATACATTATGCAAAAAAACAATATAATAGTAAAGATGGGCCTTAAGTATTTGTCAATATAAATCTACATGAGCAATAAAATTACAATAACCATAAATAAGCTATAGATATTAAATAAATT
>DAIPYV010000155.1:0-8313 GCA_036782555.1 Saprospiraceae bacterium | reverse complement strand
ATATTCAACATACCATAAAACATCCAAAATAGTGCCGCAACTTTGTACAAAAATAAACTATTGTTAGCTAAAAACCTTCCTAATAAATAACCTGTACTCATCGCTCCCAAAGAATGGGAGAGTATTAACCAAGCGAATACACCAACCGGTGCTGTCTTTATATATGCTCCAAATAAATCCGAAGTAGAGGTATCTGGCTTTTCATAGATGATATGTCCTATCTGCTGAAATAGATAGGATAGCAAACCTCCAAAAATCAACGCGATTATAAAAATAAATGTATTCTTAAATGTCTCGTCTAGCATAATTATGTTTCAAAAAATGTAATACAAAAGTACAATTAAATGTCTCATTTTTTAATGTTTTGATGATTATTAAAAACAATTTTCCATAATGTGAATTAAAATTCCTACTTTTGCGTGTTTATTCAATATGATTAATAATAATTATTCACAAATTTAATTGATGAAGACAATATGTTAAATATATTCAATTCATGACACAACAAACAAGTATTAACAAATAAGTGGACGCTCAAAACCAAACATTTAAGAAGTAGAACACAAACAAATAAAACAATGAAACACCCATGAACATTAACCTAAACACAAAGGACAATAATTAATGGGTGTAACGCTTGTCCTACCTATCAAAGTAGAGACGAGCTTGGTCCTAGCAAACAGGCAATCTTTGATAGCCAAACTAAATATATACAAATGAAAATAGGAATAACAATAGGAGACGTAAACGGTATTAGCGCAGAAGTTATCATTAAGGCGCTGGCTGATAGTAGAATTTTAGACAGAATAACACCAGTCATTTACGGTAATTACAAAGTGATATCCTATCACAAAAACATCATTAAATCCAATATGAGCTTTCATTCTGTTGACACAGCTAAGATGGCTCTGCCTGGCAAAAACAATATAGTCACGTGCTGGAATGAAAACGTTAATATTACATTGGGTAAAGCAACAACTGATGGTGGTAAGTACGCTAAGATTTCCTTAAACCGAGCATTAGAAGATCTCAAATCAGGTGAAATAGATGCATTAGTTACAGCTCCTATTAATAAAAATGCTATGAAGCAGGCTCAATTCAACTACGGAGGCCATACAGAGTTTTTAACTGAAAGCGACGGCAAAAAGGAAAGTCTTATGCTTATGATGAGCGATGACTTAAAGATAGCTTTAGTGACTAATCATTTACCTTTATCACAAGTAGCCGCTTCCTTGTCCAAAGAATTGATCATCGATAAAATTAAGATTCTATACAAAACATTAGTTGAAGATTTTGGATACGAAAGGCCTTTAATCAGTGTATTAGGCCTCAATCCACATGCCTCTGATGACTCTGTCATCGGTGATGAGGAAGAAAAAATTATTCGTCCAGCAATAGTTGAAGCTAAAAAACAAGGCATCATGGTCACCGGGCCTTACGCAGCTGATGGATTCTTTGGTAGCGATAGTTGGAAAAAAACAGACGCTATACTAGCCATGTACCATGACCAAGGATTGATACCATTCAAAGCCTTATCTTTTGGAAGTGGTACTAATGTGACTTGCGGGCTTTCATTCATAAGGACATCTCCTGATCATGGGACAGCTTATGACATAGCTGGTCAAAATCTGGCTGATGGCACCTCTATGCGCAACGCTATATTCAGGGCAGCGGCCCTCGTGCGTATGAGAAGAGAATATTTTGAATCTAGAGAAAATGCTCTCGTGATAAGAGAAAAAAGATCAGCCCATATCAACGAATAATAGCATTTGATGCAGTTTATAGTTGATGGTCTTTTACTAGGATTGACCCTAAGTATTTTACTGGGGCCTCTACTTTTAGCGCTTACACAGACAGGTATACAGCGAGGTTTTAGAGCTGGACTCTCGGTAGCCATAGGAATATGGATCAGTGATTTTTCAGTCATCTTCCTTTCATGGTATTTTATTCATCAAGTAGGCTTATGGATAAAAAATCCTCAATTTTATAGTTACCTAGGTTTTGGTGGTACCCTCATACTCATTTCAATGGGTATTTATTCTTTGACTAAAAAATCGTCACTTACTTTAATTAAAAAAACATCGACTTCCAAGTCCATATTTAAAAACATCGCAAAAGGATTTAGTGTCAATACCTTCAATCCATTCACTTTCGTTTTTTGGTTTGGTCTGATGTCCACTTACTTATTAACTAAAAAAGTATCTAACCAAGATGTTTTTATACTTTGTACGACCATCTTATTGACCATCATGACTACTGATACCCTAAAGGTATGGCTAGCAAAATCCATTAGCCAAAAACTCAATGATACTGTAATAGATAAAATAAATAAGGTCGCTGGAATTTTATTTGTTATCTTTGGAATAGTATTGTTTTTTAGAACATTATACTGGGAAGGTTTATAATTGTCATTCGAAAGTAAACTTTTCGTTAAACATGAATTTGCATGTCAATATTGTAATAACAATTAATTGAAAGTAGCTACCTTTGTTTGACAAATGAATAAACAATGTACTCAAATTTGCGGCGATACTTCACTTACATTTTATATATCAGCTTGTTTTCATGTATTGGGACCCTATCCACGGCTCAATATGCGGAAAAAAGTAATTTTGAATTGTCTTTATTTTTTCCTACTGGTGTTTTAATGGGTACCAATGTTTATAACAATTACCATGAAGAAATATGGAATGGATGGGGCATATCAACGGGTATATATCTGAGCAAAAGATATTTTATAAATTTAGAATATTCGAGATTAAAAGGAGATGTCACAAATAAAAACATTGTCTTTAGCGAAGCGACTCAATTAACTTATAGAGCTTTGAGCCTAGGTTATAGATTCCAATATCCAAGTTTCTTAGATATCACCTCCTACCTTCACTTAAGTAATAACAAAGGCAAAAACCAAGGTGATTTCAAAGGATATTCTTATGGGTTGGGTCTAAAAATAGTCAAACCGCTTTGGGGTTTAGGTATGGTTTTTTTGAATACTGAATGGAATAATCATTCATTCAACATTGTGTCCAATACTAAATGGGAGAACCAATTTAACCATGCGCACATAATCAGGATAGCATTAGGGGGCGGACTTTATATCAATTAAAATCTTAACAAAATGAAATACATTTTTCTTCTTGGGTTTTTATTATCGATTTGGGCGTTTTCATGTCCTACATTCTCATATGATGGTAGTGAACGGTATGAAATAAACGGCATTATCTCGGACCCAAATGGTCAACCCATTGAAGGTATCAGAATAGCTGTAAGAGGATATGACGAATCCTATGACTCAGGTCTAATGCAAGACACAAAAACTGATATAAATGGACGTTACAAACTTATACATTCAGGAAGCAACGCCACTAGATTCATAATGACTATCAATCCACAAACTCATCATGAGTATTACAACACAGAACCGAACTCTAAATACGCGAGTAAAAGTATCATTTATTCGCGCGATAGGTACCAAAATTATTATCTAAATTTAGATGACCATGGCCAATTAGAAGAGTCTGTAACTGTTGATTTTATATGCAATTTTCCCGATAATACTTTTCGCGGAATAGCTCTGAACTCAACCAAAGGCATTGTCCATATTGATAGTATTATAGATTTTATAAACCCTAATTTCATAAATTTTATGTGCCATAGGGATAAATCAATAAACTATCCATTATTTGACACTATTTATATCAATAATAATGGGCAGGCCGATACAATCCTACTTGGTGATAATGACATAGAATATATATTAAAATAAATCTAAAACAATTTTAATTGCTCTCCGTCTGGGAGAAGTCTGAAAGACCTACGATGATAAGGCGTGATGCCATGTTTTTTTATAGCTTCACGATGGTCTTGAGTGGGATATCCTTTATTCTTAGACCATTGATACTGAGGATACTCTTTACTGATATCTTCCATATATGCGTCTCGATAAGTTTTGGCCAATATAGAGGCCGCTGCAATGGACATAAACCTGCCATCACCTTTTATCATACATTCATAGGGTATCTCCTTATATGGCAAAAACTTGTGGCCATCCACCAGTATATATTCTATAGGCATATTGATACCATCTAGCGCTAAATGCATAGTGCGTACTGAAGCCCATAAGATATTGTACTTGTCTATGTCTGGAGCATCCATTTTGGCCACATGAAAAGCTATGGCTTCGTTTTCGATTATATATCTTAAGTCTAATCTATGCTTTTCATTCAGTAGTTTTGAATCATTGAGTATATCATTTTGGAATGTATGAGGAAGTATAACGGCTGCAGCAAATACTGGCCCAGCCAGACAACCTCGACCAGCTTCATCACAACCTATTTCGTAGGTTTTTCCAGAATGATTGGGTACTAGTGGCATTATGAATATTGATTATCAAACGGCAAAGATAATTAAAGACATCTGATGTTTTATGAAATTTGTGCTGTTTATTTATTTTGGAAAATAGCTAGACGATGTTTTTTTTTCACTATCATTCAACAAAAATTGACAACCTCAATTAACTTGAATTAAATAATTGATTATCAAAGTTTGTGATAGTTGAATTTTCTTGTTTTGAAAATTGAACCCCTTAATATATTCATCCGTTTACAGCATTTTGATTTTGCTATCACTGTTTGAGCTAAATCAAACATATCTATAAGTTGGATTTCTATTATATGGGCTACTGTTGAAAATGCTTTTGTAGGTATTTGTTTTTTTTGGATAACTTTTATGAGCAGTTGGGCTATCAACGTGCACCCAATTTGTGTTTTTGTCGCTGTTTCATTTTCGCTATAAATATAATGTAATTGAAAATTTTGCTTTAATTTCATAAATATAAGCTCTTTAGCTCATCTTTTTTATAGATTTCAGCTATTTCCTTCGCTGTTAATTCCTCAAAACTGTTCGATTGAACTCATATTTTTGCCCTTTCTCATCATAATATGTCACCAATCTCAGATGTAAAAATTTTTCCTTGTTTTCTTTGTTCTTTTCCTCTTTCTCTTTTTTTCTTCTTTGTAAGTTATTTCTATTTATTGATCCATGTGTACACTATGTTCTTTGTCCGTGAGTTGTAATGTGTACATTGTCTCTATTACTTGATACTTTGTATTACTTTTTTTGCGTTTTACAAAAAATACGGATTCATTTGTCCATTTAGCAAATTGTAGATAATAATTATAATCTCTAACAAAGACAATTAAGCTATGCGCCTTTATATTGAGTTGTGCTAAAAATCTCTTATCGGGAGTTTTGGCACTACTATAGGATATAAATTGACCTATTTGTTCAGATGCATTAATGACCATTTCTACTTTGGCACCCCCTTTTTTTAAAATTTACTCATTTTAGTCGGACACTAGTAATTAAAAATATTAAAAAAATAGTCCTGTTCAACATTTTGCTACCCATATCTTTTTTTACCTTTGTACTATTATCACAATAAGTTATAAATGCGTAAGTTCTTCATCATTGGATTTGTTTTTTCAATATTCACATCAGTAGTTTTGGCTCAGCAGATATCAGGCAGTGTCACAGATATTATGGGTAAGCCCCTCGTCGCAGCCAATGTAGTATGGGAAAATACCAATGTAGGAACCACTACAGATATAAATGGCGAGTTTAAAATTAATAAAATTCTTAACGGTAATCATGATTTAATTATATCATTTGTGGGATATATGCAAGAAAAAATAGATGTGAAAAATATCAATTATTGGGAGATACAACTCATGGAAGATGCTACTTTTCAAGAAGTAAAAATTACTTCCAAAGGCTCCGCTACAAGATTTGCCAATGATGTGGCAAAGGTAGAAGTCATAGGAGTCAGAGAAATTCAGCGAGCCGCTTGTTGTAGTCTAGCGGGTTGTTTTTCTACTAACAGCAACGTAGAAGCCAATGTCACCAATGTAGTCACCGATGCTAAGGAATTGAGAATACTCGGTCTTTCTGGTGTTTACAATCAAGTACTCGTCGATGGGGTACCTTTGATTCAAGGCTTGGCATACCCATATGGGCCCAATAGTTACCCGGGCACGATGATAGAAAAGATTTTTGTAGCCAAAGGAGCCAATTCTGTACTACAAGGTTTTGAAAGTATAAGTGGACAGATAAATATGGAATTTCACGAAGCAGAGACAGCGCCCAAGTTATTTTTAAATGCATTTGCCAATTCTTTTGGTGAGACACAGTACAATGCAAACTATATGATCAAAAAACAGAAATGGAACAATCTTTCTGTTGCACATCTTACGCTGCCTTCTAGCAATATTGATCGTGACAAAGATGGTTTTAGAGATATAGTACGTACTAATAGAGTCTCATTTTTCAATCGCTGGGCCTACGACAATCCTGAAAAACCCCAATTTAGAACATCTATTTCTTTACGTTATCTTAAAGAAAACAGAGAAGGCGGATTGACTACTTTTGACCGACATATTCATAAAGGCACATCTAATGTATATGGTCAAAATGTCTTTATGAACCACGGAGACATCACTTCCAAAACCAATTATATTCTCAATGATAAAACATCCATCATCATGCTCAATAGCGCTTTTTTACACCAACAAGAAAGCTATTTCGGTATTAAGTACTACTTGGGCAAACAGTTCAATCTGACATCTACCATTTATGCTGATTATTACTATGGCAAACAAAATCATAATTTAAAAGCCGGCATAAGCCATAGACATAATAGGCTCCGTGAAGATATTAAATTTTTAGAACCCATTCCATTTTTAAATTATGAAGGTAGATATCATACTGACTATGATATTCCAGGGTTGTTTGCTGAAAACAAATGGACTATATCCAAATTTACTGTGGTTACAGGATTTAGACTGGATAATTTTGGTGCATTTGGATGGAAAATGACACCTCGGATTTTAGTACGCGCCGCATTAAATGATGATACCGATATCAGATTCAATATGGGTAAAGGATATAGGATGGCGCATATTTTTTCAGAAAATAGTAGCCTATTAGCTGGAAATAGAAAACTAGAAATGTCTGAAAATCTTGCCCCAGAAGAAGCCATCAATATGGGAATTAACTTTATTCAAAACTTCTATTGGGATGACATTTCTATTGTCTTGTCTGGTGATGCATACCTTACTTTTTTTCAAAATCAAATATTTCCAGATTTTGATAAAAAAGTAAACACTGCCATCGTAGATAATTTTTTTGGACGCAGTGTTTCTAACAGTTATCAATTTGAAAATAAATGGATTTTCTCTCAACAGTTTGATTTAAAACTAGCCTACAACTATTTAGAAGTATATAGAATTAATGATGGTATTCGTGAAAATTTACCTTTCGTACCTACTCATAAATATAGTGCGAATACATCTTATAGCATACCCAATGATCAATGGCAATTTGATTTGACTTATCGCTGGATTGGAAGTAAGATTCTTCCTTCTACCGTCAATTATCCAGAACAATTACAGCGGCCAAATACTTCTGAGCCTTATCAACAATTAGATTTTCAGATCACACGTAGGTGGAAAGACTTACAGATTTATGGAGGGATAGAAAATATCTTTGATTTTAGACAAGAGTTTCCTATATTGGGCTATGACCAGCCCTTTAATGAGTTTTTTGACCCAGCATTTAATTGGGGACCAACCAAAGGGCGAGAGTTTTACCTAGGTGTGAGATATTATGTTAGGTAACAAAAGTTTTTGAGTTTTCAAGTAATTGAAAAACAACTATTTAGTACAATATCCTAAAAAAATATTAGACTCATAAGTACAACTTATAGAACAGACTTACAATAAAACTGTATAAAACAGAATTAAAAACGCAAGTTTCTAGTTAATAATTTTAGCTTATTTGCAATAGTATTATTTGGCTTAATATTATGAGAATATTGAATAAAGAGGCTTACAAAATTTTGCAAGCCTCTTTATATCTTTATCTTAATTAAGGTCTCATTTCCTTTTTCTCCACTTCGTAACCGAAGACATCCTTGATGGATAACTCTACTACTTTCCCATACTTAGCCAAGTCATCCATATTCAGCTTGTTTTTATCTCCTATCACTCGGATGTTCCAGTTTTTGTCTTTCATATGGTCCGCATGAAATTTTTTGATATCTTGGATGGTAATATCATCTATGGCTTCATAGACATCTCTTCTAGTATCATGTTGGATGCCCCTCTTTAATGCTGATTGGTAGTTAAACAAAATACTCGACTTAGTGATTCTGTTGGCCTCTATATTTTGTTTGATAGAAGCTTTACTAATATCCCAATTTTTTTCAGATTCTGGCATATTTTCTATCAAGTCTTTCATGGCATCAAATGCTATACC
>DAIPYV010000154.1:0-8338 GCA_036782555.1 Saprospiraceae bacterium | reverse complement strand
TTTTGGTTATAAGAGATGATATTAAATTCCTTGGAATCATTGGCTCTAAAAGCAAACCATATACCCAGATGAATAGCAAATGGCAGCACAAAACCTTCATTGTAGTCTGTGTGTTCTCCGATGATATTGGCTCGGCCTGGAGAGAATATTATTTTTTGAGGTTCATGCCCAAAGTGCCGAATAAAATCTTCCTCAATGCGTTTTTTCATATTTAATGTACGGATTGCATTTTAACAAAATTTCTATAGGGTCCTTCTTGGTTCATCAGTTCTGAATGATTTCCTTTTTGGACGATTTTACCTGCTTCAAAGACAAGGATGATATCAGCATTTAGTATGGTAGACAATCTGTGAGCAACGACAATCGAAGTCCTATTTTTCATAACTTTTTCTAAGGCGTCTTGAACATACTTTTCAGATTCGCTGTCGAGGGCAGAGGTAGCTTCATCAAGTATAAGGATAGCTGGATTTTTAAGTACAGCTCGGGCGATAGTCAATCTTTGTCTTTGACCACCTGACAATTTTAAGCCTCTGTCTCCTATGTTGGTATCATATCCGCTAGGAAGGGCTGAGATAAAATCATGAGCATTGGCCACTTTAGCGGCTTCTTCGATATCTTGTCGAGAAAATGTGGCATTTCCAAAACTAATGTTATTGGCTACTGTGTCATTAAATAGGATGGCTTCTTGGCTGACAATACCAAAAAGTTGCCTTAATTGGTTTAAGTTATAGGATTTTATATTTTGGCCATCAATAAGAATAGCTCCATCACTGACATCATAAAATCGAGGCAGCAAGTCTACAAAAGTGGATTTGCCAGCACCGGAGCTTCCTACTAGAGCTACAATTTGACCTTTTGTAATCTCCGCATTAATATTTTTTAAGGCAAAATATTCAGTACCTTTGTATTGAAATGCGACATTGTCAAAGTTGATAGAGCTATGGAATGTCTTTATGTCAAGTGCATTAGATGCTGAAGATATGTTATTTTCGGTGAGCAGTACGGCATCAATTCTATCCATGGCGGCCATACCTTTTTGAATATTAAAATAGGCAGACGAGAATGACTTGGCGGGTTCTATGACTTGATAAAATGCGAAAACGAATGCAAAAAATGTTTCTGGTGCTAACTCTTGTTGAAAAACGAGTTTTGACCCATAATACAAAAGGACGGTAACGACAGTCACTCCTAAAAATTCAGAAAGTGGGGAAGCGGAGTCCCTTCTATTGACCACATTAACTATCGTATCTCTGAATGCTGTGTTTTCAGCATTAAATTTATCCAAAAGGTATTTTTCAGCATTAAAGCCTTTGATGATTCTTAAGCCACCTAAAGTCTCTTCCAAAATTGAATTAATGGAAGCTATAAGACTTTGTGATTTTTGAGATTTGGCTTTTATGGAATTGACCACACGACCTATCACCAAGGCTGAAAACAATACAAGTCCAAATACGAATAATGTCAATGGTGGACTAATTAAAACCATAAAGATAATGCTACCTATCATAATGATGGGTGACTTAAATATAGCTTCTATGACATTCATGATAGACCATTCTACTTCCTGTACATCGGTGGTCATGGAGGACATCAATACACCTTTTTTTTCGTCTGAGTAAAAACTCAAGGGCAATGCGAGATATTTTTCAAAAAGTTGTTTTCGGATGTCATAAATGATACCGTATCTCAAAGGAGCCATGAAATAAAGTGCAAAATACCTGAATAAGTTTTTTAGGAAAAAAATGATAATCATCAAAACACAGATGTAAATTAAGGCTTGGTCTTTACCATTGGTCGTAATGATGTCTGTCATGTAGTATCGTATCCATTCGTTGAGATATTTTAGACTGACCACATCAGGTTTAGGTGCAATCGTATCTACTCTATCAAATAATATCTGAAAGAAGGGGATAAGAACGGGAATACTTATAACCGTAAAAATAGAGAGCATAATATTGGATATTATGCTCAATATAAAATTCTTTTTATAATTATTGATTCGGGAAAGCAATCGCCAAAATCCCTTCATGGCTTAAATTTTTATTCTTTGCAGGCCTCCATGTCGAAGGTGTTCATAAAACTAGTATTAAAATTACCTTCTCTAAATGCTTCATCTTTCATCAATGCTTTGTGAAAAGGCACTGTTGTTTTAATCCCTTCAATTATAAATTCGTCTAAAGCACGTTGCATTTTTTTAATGCACTCTTCACGGGTCTGCGCCTTGCAGATAAGTTTGGCAATCATACTGTCATAAAATGGAGGTACTGAATATCCTGCATATACATGAGTATCTACTCTCACGCCATGACCTTTAGGGCTGTGGAATGAATGGATTTTGCCTGGTGATGGTCTAAAATCATGGCACACATCTTCAGCATTGATACGACATTCCATAGCATGCATCATAGGAAAATAATTTTCGCCTGAAATAGGAATACCAGCGGCAACATTTATTTGCTCTTTGATAAGGTCATACCCTATGACTTCTTCAGTCACGGGGTGCTCAACTTGAATTCTTGTGTTCATTTCCATAAAATAGAAATTTCTATACTTGTCTACAAGAAATTCAATGGTTCCTGCACCTTCGTATTTTATGGATTTTCCAGCTTTTATGGCCGCTGCACCCATTTCTTCTCTTAATTCTGGAGTCATAAATGGTGAGGGACTTTCTTCTACTAGTTTTTGATGCCTACGCTGAATCGAACAGTCTCTCTCTGATAGATGGCACACATTTCCATATTGATCACCGATGATCTGAAACTCAATATGCCGAGGCTCTTCAACAAATTTTTCGATATAGATACCATCATTACCAAACGACGCTTTGGCTTCTTTTCTGGCACTATCCCATGCGGGTTCAAACTCTTCTTCGGAATTGACTATACGCATACCTTTACCGCCACCTCCAGCTGTAGCTTTTATCATGACAGGATAGCCTATTTCTTTGGCTATTTTTATACCTTGTTTAACATCTTTTAGGAGACCCTCAGACCCTGGTACAACAGGCACACCAGCCTTGATCATAGTTTCTTTAGCAGTGACTTTGTCACCCATTTTTTGTATCATTTCGGGAGTAGGGCCTATAAACTTGACTCCTGATTGGCGGCAAATTTCTGAAAAATTGGCATTTTCTGCCAAAAAGCCATATCCTGGGTGCACTGCATCTGCATTGGTGATTTCAACAGCGGCCATGATGCGTGGTATATTTAGGTAGGACTCTGATGACTGAGGTGGCCCTATACAAACAGCTTCATCTGCAAATCTTACGTGCAAACTTTCTGCATCTGCTTTAGAGTAAATAGCTACTGTTTTTATGCCCATTTCTTTACAGGTACGAATGACACGCAGAGCTATCTCACCTCTATTAGCGATTAATATTTTTTTAAACATGTGATGTCTTTATTAATTTAATGATAATTAAGTTGATTGACGCTTACACTTCTACTAAGAATAGAACCTGATCGTACTCTACAGGCGCAGCATCCTCTACACAGACTTTTACTATAGTGCCTGTCACTTCACTTTCTATTTCATTAAATAATTTCATTGCTTCTATGATACAAACCACATTTCCACTAGAGACTTTGTCACCTACTTTAGCAAAAGCGGGCTTATCTGGTCCAGATGCTCTATAAAAAGTACCTACTATAGGTGATTTTATTTCTACTATGTTTTGGCTACTATTTTTAGATTCTTCCGATGTGGATGCTGCCGGTGCTGGTGCCGATTTTTCAGTAGTTGCCGAATGTACTGGTGATGGAGCTATCTGAGGTGCCATCGTCATCATTTGTGGTGCGGACATAGCATTAGAGATAACAGTCTTTTGATACTTGTCTGTTCTTATTTGAATGTCTAGTTCTTTGTTTTTTAATTTAAACTCAGTTAGATTGGAGTCATTGATGAGTTTAATTAACTCTTGGATTTCTTTATAATTCATGATAGAAGTATTTAGGGTTTATGATTAGGCTTTTACTCTTTCTTGATAGGCACCAGTTTTGGTATCTATTCTTATTTTATCTCCTTCGTTGATAAAGATGGGTACCTTAACTTCTGCACCAGTTTCTACAGTGGCTGGTTTAGTTACATTGGTAGCGGTATCTCCTCTTACTCCCGGTTCAGTATAAGTGACCTCCAATATGACGTTTTGAGGAAGTTCAGCGGTCAATGGCGTTTCTTTTTGGGCATGAAATAAAACTTCGATTTCCATACCTTCTTTTAAAAACTGAGAGTTTTCTAATAAATCTGTTCCTAAACTAATTTGTTCGAAAGATTCATTATCCATGAAATTAAATCCATTTTCATCTTGGTAAAGGTATTGAAATTTTCTTCTTTCAACTCTGACAACATCTATTTTGTGACCAGAAGGGAAAGTATTATCTATCACTTTTCCATTAGTTAAACTTTTCAATTTTGTTCTTACGAAAGCCGGACCTTTACCAGGTTTTACATGTAAAAATTCCACAACGGTAAAGATATCGTTGTTATAATCTATACATAATCCGTTTCTAATTTCTGATGTATTTGCCATGAATTTTTATGTTTTTCAGTTTTATTGTTGCAAAAGTAAATAAATTTTAAATTATATTATAGTTGTTATTTAAATTATTAAGATTTTCTTTTGTTGCCTACCATTTAATATAAACACTACCCCACGTGAAACCACCACCAAAGGCCGTTAAAATGATGTTATCTCCTTTTTTAAATTTATCTTGATATTCCCACAAACATAATGGTAATGTAGCCGCTGTAGTGTTGCCGTATTTATGAATATTGACTGTAACCTTTTCAGAAGGAATCCCTAACATATCACCTACTGAGGATATAATTCTCATATTGGCTTGGTGCGGCACTAACCAATCAATATCATCCACTGTAAGATTATTTCTTTCTAAAACTTGATTTACAGTTTTAACCATTCCTGTTACTGCAGCTTTAAAAACTGGTTTGCCATCTTGAAACACAAAATGTTCTTTATTGGCAATCGTCTCAAGTGAAGCTGGCTTTTGAGACCCTCCTGCTTTCATATGTAAAAATTCCCTTCCAGCGCCGTCACCGCGTAATACGGCATCAATGACACCTGATTTTTCTTCAGAAGGTTCTAGTAAAACAGCACCACACCCATCTCCAAAAATAATGCAGGTACTACGATCAGTATAATCTACTATGGAAGACATTTTATCAGAACCCACTACAATGACTTTTTTATATGTACCTGATTCCACAAATTTTGACGCTGTAGTGATAGCATACAAAAAACCTGAACAAGCTGCATTAATATCATATCCAAACCCATTGTTAGCACCAATTTTATACATTATAGTATTAGCGGTATCTGGAAACACTGTATCTGGTGTGACTGTAGCGCAGATAAGTAAATCAATATCTTCAGGTGATATATTTTTAGTTTTTAATATTTCTTGGACAGCTTCCACTGCCATATCAGATGTGGCAGCACCTGGAGTCTTAAGTATACGTCTTTCTTTTATTCCTGTTCTACTCATGATCCACTCATCACTTGTGTCCACCATCTTTTCTAGTTCGTGATTTGTCAAAATATATTCAGGGACGTATCCACCTATCCCTGTAATTTTAGCGTATAATTTGGACATAATACTCTATCTATTAAAATTATCTATTAAATCATTCTTATTTCAAAAAGCGACACAAGGTACGTTTTTTTTATTTTTTTGAAGGTTTTATTCTGTATTTTATTAACTTAAGTAAAGATATTTTAAAAAAATATTGTACATGTATTATTCATAATAAAAATAGTTTAAATATTATGTAATTATTTAATATGTTGAAAATCAAATGACTTAATTTTTTTTGGTATTATAATTGTACTATTTGTATGTGTCATTATCACATTGAATTACGGATGTGTTTTAAACATAATATGATTGTTGCGTAAGTGACAATTGCATTTAATTATAGTTACAATTAAATATTAGTACAATGTTTTCGATTAAATCAGTATTTTATTTATTTTTTTTAGCCTTTTTAACACTAAATTTTGAGGTCTTAGCATCTCATAAGGTTCCAGTTTTTTCAATCACAAATTTAGCGGAGGCGCGCAAGGTTGCTTCAGAGCAAGGTAAGATTGTTTTAGTTGATTTTTGTGCATCTTGGTGTAAACCGTGCCAATGGATGGAAAAGACCACTTATAAAGATGAAAAAGTTAGGGAAACTTTATCTTCAGACTTTATTACTGTAAAAATTGATATTGATGAAGCTGAGGGTTTTGAATTGAAAAAGATATATGATGTCAAGTTTTTACCTACTATTTTAGTTTTTAGTCCTCATGGAGATTTAATAGATAGAATAGAACAAGCTCTTTCGCCACACAAATTTATTGATTTGGTTCTTTCATACAAAGATAGTGATGGAGGAAAAGGCCAGCATGCCCTTAACAAATCTCCAAAAGAAGAAATTTCAAGGGGTTCAAACTATTTACCCCAAAATGTTTATAACACTTTATCTAATAACGATAACGAACAAAAGCAATCGAGACCTTCCTATAAAGTACAGGTGGGTACCTTTACAAGTTATG
Source organism: Saprospiraceae bacterium (assembly GCA_036782555.1). Lineage (GTDB taxonomy): Bacteria > Bacteroidota > Bacteroidia > Chitinophagales > Saprospiraceae > OLB9. The sequence goes on along the minus strand of DAIPYV010000154.1, from coordinate 1,788 downwards.
AAGTGGCTGAAGATATGGTTAAAAATTTAAGAAAGTTTTTTGTTGAACCGATTACAGTCATCTATGATTATGAGCAAAATGTACCTGTATTTAAAGTAAGAATAGGTCAATTTGGCGATAAGAACTCAGCTAATTTCTTTAAAGGTTTAATTAAAGATGAGTACAATATGGATGGCTTTGTTATATAATCAGAAATTTCTTTAAGGATGTATACACTCGTTAATAATATAAAACGAATATATGGTGTCTCTGAAATTTTGATGCCTTTTAAGAAAGGAAGTCAAATGTCTATGGTCAATACTGTAGAAGATGCCTACCTGCTCATTTATGATGGGAAGATTATGGATTGGGGGCAGGAAAAAGATTATAGTGGCAGTCATGATAGAGTTATTGATGCGCAAGGTGGCCTACTTATGCCGACTTGGTGTGACTCGCATACCCATATAGTTTTTGCTGCCTCAAGAGAAGGAGAATATTTGGACCGATTAAAAGGAAAATCGTATGAGGAGATTGCGGAAGCTGGTGGAGGCATATTAAACTCCGCCAAAAAGTTGCGTTCTATGTCAGAGGACGATTTGTACCAATCCGCTTTGACCCGCCTGTATGAAGTGATAAGTTATGGTACTGGGGCAATTGAAATAAAAAGTGGATACGGACTCACAGTGGAAAGTGAAATAAAAATGCTGCGAGTCATCAAAAGGCTGAAAGCTGTATCACCTATTCCTATAAAAGCTAATTTTTTAGGAGCGCACGCTATACCATTGGAATTTAAATATGATAGACAAAAATATATAGATATCATCATCAACGAAATGCTTCCTAGAATAGCTGAAGAACAGTTAGCGGATTATTGTGATGTCTTTTGCGATAAAGGTTTTTTTACAGTACAAGAAACATCTGACATTCTCGAAGCTGCTTGGAAATATGGACTCAAACCTAAAATACATGCGAATGAACTAGCCAATTCTGGTGGTGTACAAGTAGGTGTAGCCAAAGGTGCTATATCTGTAGACCATTTAGAGATGATAAGTGAGCGAGAAATTGAAGTATTGCTTAATTCTGAAACTATTCCTACTGTTTTGCCATCTTGTTCATTTTTTTTGAATATTGAATATGCTCCCGCACGTCAAATGATAGATGCTGGTCTAGGCATCGCCATGGCTACAGATTACAATCCTGGCTCAAGTCCTTCTGGAAATATTCCGCTTCTCATGGCCTTGGCATGCAATAAGATGAGGGTACTGCCCTATGAAGCGTTCAACTCTGTCACAGTAAATGGAGCCTATGCAATGGAAGTCCACAAAACCCATGGAAGTATTGAAGTCGGAAAAGCTGCCAATTTCATCATCACCAAACCTATACCCTCTTTAGATTATATGATTTATGGTTTTGGCACCAACCATATTGACAGGGTTGTATTGAATGGAGAAATTTTTGGTAATTAAAAAAATAGATATTCAACTTCTACTTATAACTCATTGGTTTTGGCACAATAATTGTTTTAATACATTGTATATCAAGGGGAAAACTACTTCCTATAAAACTATGGGTTACAAAACCCCAACTCTAAAAAATTAATTTTACTACTTCTACATATTTTATTTTTTTGATATTTTAAATTCTATATTGCTGAATATCAATATTTAATGGTATAAAAATATTTATTAATATTAATTTGTAATAAATATTTAAAATAAAAATATACCAAAATTACCCCTACCAAAATTATCTAAGACAGTCAAAGTGGTCATACCTTTGCGTCATTCCCCGTTAAGAGTAAATCTTATC
>DAIPYV010000153.1:0-8408 GCA_036782555.1 Saprospiraceae bacterium | reverse complement strand
CTCATCACCAACTTAATGGCTGTGGGTGTCAAAGCTGAAAATTTGTTTGTTCAATCTCTTGTACCGGAACATACAGAGTTGGGCTGGATATTGAATTGTTTTTGCTCTTATGGCCAATTGACACGCATGACACAGTTCAAAGATAAAAGTTCGCAAATAAAAGAAGGTGGCAAAGAAGATTTTATTTCTGTAGGACTATTGGGCTATCCAGTACTTCAAACTGCGGATATTCTCATTTACAAAGCTGATTACGTACCTGTGGGAAAAGACCAAGAGCAGCATTTAGAATTGGCCCGTGATATAGCCCAGAGATTTAATCATCAAGTAGGTAAAGAGTATTTTGTACTTCCTGAGCCACTTTACACTGATACACCCAAAATAAGATCAACCGCTGACCCCATGCGTAAAATGAGTAAATCAGCTGGTGAAAAACATTTTATAGATGTATTTGCTGATGAAGAAACCATTAGAAGGCAAATAAAATCTGCAGTGACCGACTCCGGAGATACACCAGTGGGAGAGATGGCCGAAGGCGTCAAAAACCTCTTTGAAATCATCAAAGCATGTGGAAATACTTCTGAATTTGATGCACTCATGGATACATATAATTCAGGTCACCTCAAATATGTGGACCTTAAACAAGTGACAACGGACACTCTGGTAGAATATTTAGCGCCGTTTAAAGAAAGAAAAAAAGAAATTTCCGCTGACAAAAAAGCCTTGAAATATAAAATTAAAGAATCATCTGCCAAAATCAGACAAACTGCACAAGAAACGCTCAGAGAAGTCAAAGAATTGACAGGGTTACTCAATGTTTAGTCATTTTTTACTTCTATTAGTCCAACCCCATATTTATCTTTTTTTTTAAAAAAATAGGTCTTTTAAATTAAAATAGTGTTAAATATTAAAATAATAAATAAAATATAACCACTATTATAAAAAATGTATTATCTTTGTGTCGATATTGAATATTAGAATTCTGAAGTGAGTTCACTTTTTCAACTTTTTTATTTTTTTTTAATTTATTTTTAATGAACATTTTTGTAGCGAAACTAAACTACAGAACTACTTCTGAGGCTTTAGAGGAACTTTTTGCACAGTACGGAGAAGTTGACTCCGCAAAGGTAATTACAGACAGAGACACAGGCAGATCCAAAGGTTTTGGATTTGTTGAAATGGTAAGCGATGACGCAGGTGTTGCGGCAATAGCTGGTCTCAACGAGACAGAATTTGAAGGTCAAACCATTGTTTGCAAGAAAGCAGAACCAAGGGAAAGTAGACCACCAAGAAGAGACAATAATTTCAGACCAAGAGAGAGAAGATATTAATAGTGTATTAAAAATTGAATCTTCAAAAAGGGCTTCGAGTATAACTTGAAGCCTTTTTTGTTTTATATCAATTTGTTTTTTTATCAAATTAATCAAGATTATAATCTGTTTCTTATATTGTAATAGTTAACTTAATCTTTGATTTACCTTTTCATTTCTTTAGTTAGTCGTGCCTGCAGGCACAGGGGCTGTCAGTCAGATAGAGATTCTATGATGACTTATGTGGGTTTAATTATTTGTTATAAGTTAAATTTTAAAAAATTTAAATATCTTTACGCTTCGTAATAAACAATATTAATTTAAGATAAATTTTAAATTATCATGTTTAGATTAATTGTAGTATTTATAGAGTATTACTTGTTTATAAAAAGATATTTATGAGTAGAGCCCTAAGCTTATTTTAAACACTTAAAAGTTTTAATCTAAAATAAAAACTAATGATATCTAATATCTCAAAAAGTCACACGATTATTAATGTTTCTAGATACCTCTTAGTATTATTGGTCACTATTTTATTTGTCAATTTAAGTAAAAGTCAATCTTATATCCAGTTTGATAGTACAAACACATATAGTGAGCTGACCAAGTTATTGGACATAGCCAGGACTAATAATAATCAAAATACACTGGCTCAGGTATATTTAAAACTAGGAGACTACGAAGGTGAATACTTTTCTGATTTCGGAAAGTCTTTAGATTATTATCAACGGTCACTAGAATATTTTAAAGTTCTCAAAGATGATGAAGGTGTCCATACCGTCAACCAAGCCATAGCCAAAAGATATATAAAAGTAGGTTTTTACAATGATGCAGAAACAATTTTGAAAAATTTAGAGAAGGTCTATCAAAATGACAACTCAAAATTATACACACTTTACTTTGATTTGAGCCAGTTATACAAAGAAAAATTAGAATTTGAGTGGGCTGAAGACTATCTCAATAGGGCTGAAAAATTATCTCTAATGAATAGGGATACCATGATGTTTATCAATATACTCTTTGACAAAATAGACCTCGAACAGTTGAGTGCTAATCTAGATACGGCTTTAGTTAGGTCCTTTGAAGCATTTAGTTGGGGAAAAAAGCTCTATAACGTTGAAGTCATGTCAAGAAGTCTATACCACATAGGATATATTAATTTTTTGAAAAATGATTTTGAAAAAGCTGATAAATATATAAAAAAATGCCTTGAACTTTTACCTGTTAAACCTTACTCGGAACTTAGGAAATTATGTTTTGAAGCCCTCTCAAAGACACATGAAAATTTAGGTAATTTTGAAGAAGCCCATTACTATCTCAAAAACTTTTCAATACTTAATGACAGTATCGCAAATAAACAAAGATATGAATCGGCCGCCAACCTTGCCATAAAATATGGCACTAAGGAAAAGCAAACAAGTATAGAACTTCTCAAATTGGAAAAAGACTATCAGGTGGCAAAAAACTTGGCTCAAAGACGCACCTTAATAGGTCTTACAGTTGGTCTTTTTATTGTATTACTATCTATTTATTTCATTATTAAGTTTTATGATCAAAGGATAAAAACCACCAAAATAATTAACGAACAAAAAGAAGAGATCAATCAGCAGAAATTTCGAGAACTAGAAGACAACATTCGAATAAGTAGCATGCGCTCAGTGATAGAAGGTCAAGAAATAGAAAGAGAGCGCATAGCCAAAGACCTTCATGATAGTTTAGGTGGTCTTATAAGTACGATAAAACTCCAATTTGATCAAGTCATCAATAAGAATGAAAATATTTTTCCACAAAAAGAATACAAAAAAGCTTATGCACTGCTCGATGATGCTGTCAATGAAGTGAGAACAATTTCGCGCAATCTCCAGCCTAGCGCACTGAGTGAATTTGGTTTGGTAAGAGCTATTAAGGACCTCATCAATAGATTTGAAGGAGATAATGCTCCAGAGATAGACTTTCAACATTATGGCATTCCAGAAAAACTGGACAAAATTGTGGCACTATCTGTTTATAGAATCATTCAAGAATTACTAAATAATAGTATCAAACACGCTCAGGCCGAAGAAATACTCATCCAAATCAATACTACCGACGACGAACTCGTGATTCAGTATGAGGATGATGGTGTCGGCTTTGATATCAATAATAGTACCGCACAAGGCATGGGTTTAGGCAATATAAAGTCAAGAGTCCAATATCTGTCTGGACAAATACATATCGACAGTAGTAAGGGAAAAGGTGTCTCTGTGATGATCAGTGTAAAACAATCCTGATGTCTTACAATATTGATATTTTAAATCACAGGTTACCTAGTCCCATAGAGGAATTAGACTTATCTCCTTGGATAAATATTGACTGTCAAGTATATATAAAAAGAGATGATTTAATACATCCACAAATATCTGGCAATAAATGGCGCAAACTCAAATATAATCTCGCTGCATTACCACAAGAAAATACGCCTACTGTGGTCTCATTTGGTGGCGCATTTTCTAATCACATCCATGCCTTGGCAGCGGCATGTCATTTATTAAATATTCCGTGTATTGGCTTCATTAGAGGTGAAATAGATATCGAAAATCCTACATTATCATTCTGTCAAAAACAAGGTATGAAACTACTGCCTTTATCGAGGTCAGAATATAGACTCAAAGAGCAGAGTCGAATCGTACAAGAATATTTGAAAAACTTATCTAACTATGTCATTATACCTGAAGGCGGGACTAATCTTCATGCGCTCAAAGGAGTGAGTGAAATCATTGATGAGTTAGAAGCTAGTGAATTAACTTATGATACTATAGTACTACCCGTGGGAACAGGTGGCACGACTGCAGGATTGCTCTCACATCCCCGACTAAAATCGAATTTATTGGCATTTTCAGCACTTAAAAGCGACCATCTCTATAATGAAATTTTACGACTTGTGGATAATCAAAATAAAAGTTACCTTTCAGTCAATACTCAATTTCATCGAGGTGGCTATGCTAAATACGATGACACGCTGTTAAAATTTATCTCTGACTTTGACCAACATACAGGTATATCTTTAGATCATGTATATAATGGAAAGGCGATGTTGGGCCTAATTGATCTCATTAATAATAATTTTTTTCCAAAAAATAAAAAAACATTGTACATCCACACTGGCGGCATTCAAGGAAAAGCTGGATTGACCTACAAAAAACCTTAAATAACAATGATTTATTTATTATATTTTTTCATATGTTATAATGTACTTATTTTGTATTTTGTTTACGTGCGATGTTGATAGTATCTTTGTGACATAATAAAAAAGCAAAGTGGATTTATAAAGTTAATCCACTATAAATAAAAATGAGTTTTGGGTTATTAATTGAGTGTATTTATGAAAGAAAGAGTGAGAGACTTTCTTTCATAATCTAAAGTTTACAATTTTTAGTTTTGGTATGTTCATGGGTTTTTCGAAATGGCCATCTTGGGGAAGATGGCCATTTTTTTTACCACCAATTTTCAACCTTATATCCACACTAAAAAGTAATTGCTTGAATTTATGCCTAAAAATAATCTTAATAAAAAAGTATTAAATATAGGGTCAGCATAAACTTTATCAAAAAGATCTTGTATATAGTGAGTTATTTACGCAAATTTTATTCATAACCATGAAATGAAAGTCAGAGTATCAATTTTAATTATTTTTGTGGTATCGACTATGGCTGTCAATGCACAATATACCAAAGCAAAATTAGAAAGATATTCTGCCAAATATGGAATACGACTATCAACAGGTTTCATTTTAGCAAGAGAAGAAGCTACAGATATAGGTCTTTATGCTGATTTGATATTTCATCATATTGAACTTAAAGAAGCCCTACCCCAATACAATGCAGGATTTTTCTACAGACAGAGATTTGGATGGTTATTTGCAGATTTTTCAGCTCTATATAGTAGGTATGGTATAGTGTATAATTCAACGACTTTTACAACAGAAGGTTTTCCGACCAAATCCAATACCGAAAAGTTTGGATACGTCAATTTTCAAGTCATGGGTGGACTTATTTCTGACAATTTTAGATTTTCAGTTGGCCCCATGATGTTTTTATTAGCTCACCATGATTCAGAACTAATCGCATTAGAAAACTATAGTCAGAGACTAAGGAGAGTCAGTTATGGCTTCAGTGGAGCTGTAGGATATGATTTTGGAAGAGTCAGTTTAGACTTAAAATTTGACAAAGCATTTAGAACCGTAGGAGATCACATTTATTATAGATATAGGAAATCAAAATTTTTTGAAACTCCTGACGGTCTTACACTCTCAGTCTCCATAGCTTTGAGAGAGGAATACATCAGATAATAGTGACCCTACACTTTATTCTTCCCTTAAAAAAGTGCACTAATTGCCCTACTCATAGTATTTTTTTATAAAAATATGCCACCTAAATCGTAATATATTCTTACTTTCGTGCCTCAATATGAAACAGCATGTTAAACGTAGTTTAGCATCAAATTTTGTGTCTATTAATGAAACCTTATTAAATAATTTAAAATGATAATTGGAGTACCAAAAGAAATCAAAACCAACGAAAACCGCGTAGCTTTAACCCCCGCGGGTACTATGGAATTTGTCAAAAGAGGACATACCGTTTATATTCAATCTACTGCCGGGGAAGGTTCAGGTTTTTCAAACGAGGATTACACTGAAGCCGGAGCAAATATTTTGCCTACCATAGAGGATGTATATGCATTAGCTGAGATGATAATCAAAGTAAAGGAGCCGATAGAAAGCGAATACAAATTAATAAAACCTAATCAATTAGTATTCACTTACTTCCATTTTGCTTCCTATGAGCCATTGACCAATGCCATGATAGAAAGCGATGCCATTTGTCTTGCTTACGAAACAGTAGAGTCTGCGGATAGGTCGCTGCCACTGTTGGTACCTATGTCAGAAGTAGCTGGTAGAATGGCTATACAACAAGGAGCAAAATACCTAGAAAAACCCATGCAAGGTCGCGGTGTTTTATTAGGTGGTGTTCCTGGTGTACCTCCAGCAAAAGTTCTTGTACTTGGCGGTGGTGTCGTAGGTACTCAAGCAGCCAAAATGGCTGCTGGTTTGGGGGCTATGGTGACCATTCTAGATGTTAGTCTTAAGAGATTAAGATATTTATCAGATGTCATGCCTGCCAATGTTATCACTATGTATTCTAATGAATTCACCATAAGAAGACTCATTAAAAATCATGACTTGATAGTAGGAGCCGTCCTAATACCTGGAGCCAAAGCACCTAATCTCATCACAAGAGAAATGCTTAAAGACATGAGACCTGGTACAGTAGTGGTGGATGTGGCTGTTGACCAAGGTGGCTGTATCGAAACGTGCAGACCTACTACTCACATGGATCCTATTTATATCATAGACGATGTAGTGCACTATTGTGTGGCCAATATGCCTGGTGCTGTACCTTATACATCTACGATTGCACTAACTAATGCTACGCTACCTTATGCCTTACAATTAGCCGAAAAAGGGTGGAAAAAAGCATGTCAGGACAATCATGAACTTAAATTGGGATTGAATGTCGTCAATGGCAAAGTCGTCTATAAAGGTGTATCAGAAGCCTTTAATCTTCCTTATACTCCAGTTGAAGAAGTTTTAAACTAAAATTTAATACATTTATAATACATTGGAAGGTTTTCTTAAAATCACTTTGAGAAAACCTTTTTTTTTACAAATTCAGTTACAGCTCAAAAGATATTTTTTGTGTTAAATTATTCAAAAAATAAACATTACTAGAATCAAATCAACATCTTTAAATGTTTTCATCTTGATTATATGAGTTCCGAAGCATGTTTAAACAATCTATCTTCCTATTATTCATTTTAGTTTTGACTTTACAAAGCTGTAAGTCTCCATTATTGTTTGAAGTGGGCAGCCAAGATGTTTTAAAGAATGAAAGGAACCAATTCACTAGCCAAGATTTCCCTCTTTCAGCCTCTTATGACTGGTGGTCTGAAGGAGGAATGCCTATGATCTTCTTAACTAATCATGGAGAATTACCTATAAAAATTCATTGGAATAAATCTTATTTTGTAATTGATGAGGATACTCTGATGTGTTATCTTTCTCCCAGTAGACTCAAAAATTTTAATGGATTACTTCTACCTCCCATTATCGAAAAAGACCAAGTTTTGTGGCCTAAAGAAGAAACAAGTTTCGAGGGGTATCCTTTTGTACTACACATGAACTACAAAACCACATCAAAAGATGAAGAGATACCATTGGTTATGACACCAGTCGTTCAAAAAATAGTCATCAATTACGAGATAGAAGATAAAAAAAATAGTATAGAGAATACATTTTATATATCCAAAATCTATAAAACGAAACGGCATCACCTAAAAGCGCTTACTCATAAATCCGATGATAATTATGACAAATTTTTTAAAACCAAAAAAGTTAAAGTTTTCACTCGTGAAAATCTTGAATTGCTGTTAGTGAGTGTATTTAATCATATAGTTGAGCCATAAATTTAAGTAGATGAATAGGATAAATTTGTACACCCTATTACTAACCAGCTTGCTTTACTTGACAAGTTGCAATACCATTAATGTCTTTGTAGTATCCAGCGATAATGTACCCCAAGATGACAAAAATCAATTTCAGTATGAAACTAAGGATTACCATATTAAGTATGATTGGTGGGCTGATATGGGTGTCCCCATTATCTCATTTAAAAATATCATGCAAGAAGACATTATCATAGACTGGTCAAATTCTTACTTTATCATAAATAAAGACACTTTAAAGTGTTTTCTTAAACAAAGTGAATTACGTAGATTTCAAGGACCACTTTTACCGCCCATGACAGAACCTCTCTCAGAAATTAAAAGTCTTGAAGAAATAGAATTTGAAGGATATCCTTTTGTGACACGAAAAAAATACCCTGCCAAAGGAGAATTTTTTACTTACCCTAAAGTCATGTCTCCTTCAATTCAGACCTTTAAATTGAGGTACTACATAAATGACCAAATAAAAGAAATAACACACACTTTTTTCCTTTCTTCGATTTATCGCACCACGATGAAAAAGCTGCAGAAAAGCAATATAGGAGCATCTCCCTCTTTTGA
>DAIPYV010000152.1:0-8413 GCA_036782555.1 Saprospiraceae bacterium | reverse complement strand
TTTATTGGCCTTTCGACCTTCATTACGAAGTTCTAATGCATAGTGCGGGTTTAATAAAAGAAATTGGAAAATTGTAGCAATATATCCAACAAGATTAAGTATTATATTTTGGAATATAAGTATTTCATATGTCTCTACCCATTATTTTATAAAATGGCGCTTAATATATTGAGAGTGTGAACCAAAATATAAGCACCTGAAACCAGGAAGAGATAGATTTTCTTAGTAAACAAATGAAAAAACAAGATAATATTTTTGGAATTGGTGTAAGTTCAAAACAGTTAGCCAATGAAACTTTCAATAATGGATTGTTTGAAGATGAAGTTTATAAATATTATTCTGTTTCTTTAACAAGCGCCGGAGAAAAAATTTATTAATTATCAGAAGGTCAACCTCAGTTGAAAAATTAGTTGATTTTGAAGAATTTATAAGATTTTCCTTATTATAAAACATCCATTAGTTCCCGTTAATCACTATTTAAAAATAAAGACTATATCGTCTATGAACTTAAACTGGCGCGGCGTGTAGCCAAAACGCTATCTAAAACTTAGCGCTAAATTATCTACCAATTTTAACATCTGAGGTCTTTTATCCAATGAGTGAATCTGAAGTGTACCTTGGATATCGTACAGTGAATTGGCATCAAAAAACTTTTTCATATCAATGATTACATCCACTGTAGTTTCTTTACCTTCTTTCACTTGGATGGCCTTATTCATAGTTACTTTTATATAACTCTCATTACCGCCTAAGTGTAATGCGAAGTCGTCTAATTGGCCATTACCAAAATCAATTTTGCCTTCAGGTCTAAAAAAGATATAACTTTTCCAGGCAGTCCAATACTCAGCGCTACTGTTCAAAATGTGACGAGGTTCAAAATCTTTAGGCTGTTTAGCATTCAGTGATGCTGGCAGCCCCACTCCAAAATCAAAAGAAGTATAATCCCCAGGTTTTACACCCGAAATTTTATATTGTAGGCCATTATCATTATTTTTGTCAACATGAGAATTAGTCAGATTGAGATAATCTACATCTTTAAGGACAATATCTCCATCAGCTGACCTTATTGTCAAATCAGATATATAATAAGATAACCGAGTAAAATAGAGTGACCAATCTGATTGTGGATAAGTGTAGGTATCAAATATCTTCAAAGGCTTATCATCATAAACAGCCTTAAAATTAAATACAACTGTACCTGTGTCCTCAGAAGTCGTGTCTGGTACGCACCTTACTAATACTATTGACATCAACAATAGACCCAAAAACAATGATAAACGCATAATTTTTTATTTAAAGTTTCTATAAAAACTATGAATAAGAACAGATTATTGCCCACAATAGTTCTAAAATTACTAATTCGTTAGGTCACCTAAGTTGCAGATAAAATTTTATGCACTCAACCCCAATTAATTTATCATGGTGCTGGATTAGAAATCACCTTGTGAACTGCCTCTATAGCATCTAAGATATCTTGTGACAAAGTTATATGGACTGATTCAATATTTTCTTGGAGTTGTGCCATGTTGGTGGCCCCAATAATATTGCTTGTGACAAAAGGTCTATCATTGACATAGGCCAACGACATTTGTGCTGGTGTCAAGCCTGCATCTTCAGCTATTTTTATGTATTGAGCTGTGGCCTCATGACACTGTGCACTATTGTATCTCGCTAGGTTTTTAAATTGGTTGATTCTATCACTGGGTGTATCCAGTCCTTTGTGAAATTTGCCTGATAAAAGACCAAAAGCCATCGGAGAATAAGCCAAGAGTCCGATATTTTCACGAATAGCTATCTCAGCCAATCCAATCTCAAAAGTCCTATTGAGCAGATTAAAAGGATTCTGTATAGATACAAGTTGAGGATATTTTTTTACAAAAGCGATATGAGACGTGCGCATGACACCCCACGGTGTTTCATTGGAGAGCCCCCAGTGTCTTATTTTACCTACTTTTATCAATTCATTGAGGGTATCTAGTGACTCCTCAAAATTATCTTGCCAAGCGGCATCGTGTACAGCATAACCCATGACACCAAATTTATTGGTATTGCGCTCTGGCCAATGCAGCTGATACACATCTATATGGTCAGTCTGTAAACGCCCTAAACTTAAGTCAATGGCTTCCAAAATCCTCGCCCGACTAAAACCTAAATTAGGACTTATATGCGTCAATCCAGCTGAAGGACCAGTAACTTTAGTAGCTAAAATAATTTCATTTCTTTTACCAGATTTTTTGAGCCACGTGCCTATGATGCGCTCAGTGCTACCTTGGGTCTCTTTACGACCGGGGACAGAATACATCTCAGCAGTGTCTATAAAATTAATACCTTGTTCGATAGCATAATCCAACTGCTCGTGACCCTCCACTTCAGTATTTTGCTGCCCGTAGGTCATAGTACCTAAACAAATCACACTGACATCCAAGTCTGTTGTCCCTAATTTTCTATATCGCATTTCATTAACTTTTATTTCTCTTTGCCCTTTAACAAATAGAACGTATTGTGGTTTAAATATTCTACCGCGGAAAGCTAATCTTTCCCATACACACACTCGGCACACCCATGCGATCCCCAAATTCTATGGGTTGACCCGCCAATGTTTCATTGGCTAATACAGCAAAAAGTACTGCCTCTTTGGCATCGCCAGGTATGCCTAAAAGATTACTATCATAAAACTGACAAGAATGCAAAAGAGTACGAAGATGTGTCATCAAAAGTGGATTATGTGCTCCTCCGCCACTCACATATACGTTAAAGGGTCGGTCGCCAACCACGGATAGTAGAGCCTCAGATAGTGTTTTGGCACTGAAATAGTTCAATGTAGCCATAACGTTTTCATGAGATATCTCCTCACCCATTTCATTTATTATTTGCTCCAACCACCCCAGATTAAACACTTCTGGCCCTGTAGTCTTAGGAAAAGGCAAATCAAAAAAGTAATGACTCATAAGTAGACTCAATAAGTGAGAATGGACGAAGCCTTGACGGGCTATGGTGGCATCATTATCAAAATCCTGATTAAAATACATTTTCATGTATTGGTCCATCAAAGTATTTCCTGTACCAGTATCTGTCACAAAGACTTCTTGAGGTTGCCCTAAAGAAGGTAAGTAAGTAAAATTACTAATTCCGCCCATATTGAGCATAATTCTGTCTTGTCCTATTTCGGAAAAAAGAAGATAATCACCATACACGGCCAAAGGAGCGCCCTCGCCGCCTGCCGCCACATGTTTTTGACGAAAATCGCTTATAGTAATTATTCCCGTAGTAAGTGCTACATGATCGCCATCACCTATCTGAAGTGTCGCATTAGAAAATCCCTCGTGCTGATGTTGGTGTGATGGAACATGCATGACTGTTTGGCCATGACTGGCTACACAATCTACCATCTCTTTTGGAATACCTTTATTTTTAAGAAACTGGAGGACCATTTCCCCATGTAAAATACCTATCCATTCATTGAGTAAGACCAAATAAGAAAAATCCACTTCTTTTTTAGCAAATACTTTTTTGATCTTATCTTTCGTTTTTTTATCATAAGGAATAGTGTCAAATTCAACCAACTCTACATCAGTGTCTGTCCCAAAACCCTTGATTTTACAATAAGCCAAGTCCAAACCATCTAAAGATGTTCCTGACATTAAACCTATGATATTTCTATGTGGCGCAGATGCCTTTCTATACAAGATATCTATGTATGTATTCATTGGTAAAATTATAAAATATAATAGAGAGTGTAATAGTATTTTTTATAAAAATGTTTATTCAGAAAAGTACATCACATAATATATACAATAAAGTCTATGTTGGCATCGTGAAATAACTTAAGAAAAAATATCCTTGTCAAATTATTATAAAACTTACAAATTTTAGTAACTTTACCCTTCATAGGAAATAACCAAAATTAAACAACATGTCTTCACTTCGTTTTTTATTACATTTTATCATTTGTTCTGTAGCATTTGTTCCAAATACCGAAAGTCAAATCATCATTAATGAGGTAATGAGTTCTAATTTTAAAACCATTAGTGATGAAGACGCTGATTTTGAAGATTGGATAGAAATATTTAATACGGGTACAGAAAAAGTCAATTTACTGAATTATTCCATAAGCGATAACCCATCCAATCCTCAAAAATGGGTCTTTCCGGACGTTGAAATAGAACCCAATGAATATCTAATAGTTTGGGCATCTAGTAAAAATAGAAAACCACAAAATGGATATAGTAATGGTCTCAATAGACATGTTTTCCTTAATATACCAGGTGTAAGAACCACAGATTTGACATCACATCCTAAATATCCTGACAACCCAGATATCAAAACGATATTGACTCAAACTTTTGCTTCACCCATCAACGTAGGTGACTATTATGGTCAAAGAATTTTTGGATATCTCATGCCAGAAGTCACAGGTGACTATCAATTTGGTTTAAGTGGTGATGATAATTCTGCACTATACCTAAGTACAGATGAATCTCCTGCAAACTTATCGTTAATTGCCGAAGTAGCTGATTGGACTATGCCCGACGAATGGAATAAATATTCTTCTCAAACTTCTAGACAGATAAGGTTGGAGGCTGGCAAAAAATTTTTTATAGAAGCCATTATGAAAGAAGGCACGGGAGGTGATCACGTCATAGTCAGATGGCGCACACCAGGAAATGACTGGGAAACCCCCATGAGTACATCGCACCTTTTTATAAAAAATAATTCCTTACACACAAATTTTAATCTAAGCGCCTCTGGCGAAACGCTAAGTATTTACAATGTAGATGGAACTTTACTAGACCAGGTAGATATCCCAGCCTTAAGAACCGATATCTCTTATGGCAGATATCCCAATGCCACAGGTGATTTTAAACTATTTTTTGAACCCACTCCAGGTAAAGCCAACACATCTGAAGGCTTCAACAACGTCTTATCAAAACCCACTTTTAGCCACCGTCCTGGTATTTTCAAAGAAAATATATCATTAGAAATTTTACATGAAGACCCAGAGGCCACTATTATTTATACGCTAGATGGCTCCCTGCCTCAAGATAACAATGGTTCTGTCTATTCTCAACCACTAAATATAAATAATACATTGATAGTAAGAGCTATTGCATCAAAAAATAATACATTACAGAGTGAAATATTAGCGGGTACTTTTTCATTAACCTCAGTCAATTTTACATTAATGGATTCAAATTTGCCGCTTATGGTCATACAGCAGTTTGATACCTTAGTAGACAATACCGAAAAAAGAATAGCCTATATGACCCTTGTAGATAAGCCAAATAGCAACAACCGATATGAAATGTACAATCAGACATCTGAAAATTATAGGATTGATATCGAAATAAGAGGCTCAAGTTCACAATCCTTTCCCAAAAAAGGCTATGGATTACATATATTAAATGAAAATGGAACTAATAGAAAGGAAAAAGTATTGGGCATGCCTGAAGAGCATAACTGGGTACTCCATGGGCCCTATTCAGATAAATCCTTAATTAGAAATCATTTGGCTTATGAACTGTCGGAAGACATGGGCCACTACGCCCCAAGAACACAACTCGTCGAATTATACTTACATTCTGACAATGGCCCCTTGGTCAATGCCAATTATCATGGGGTTTATCTACTAGTAGAGCGTATAAAAATTGCGCCAGGCAGATTGGATTTGCAAGAAGTCGAAACTTACCATACTGAGCTGCCGGAAATTTCAGGAGGGTACATCATCAAAAATGACAGACTCAATCCCGGAGAATCAGGGCTTACTTTAAACTATGGTCAAAATTTTGCTTTTGTCAGACCGAATGAACAAACAATAAATGAAGCACAAAAAGCATGGCTTAAATCTTACCTTGAGGAGTTTAATACGGTGCTCAATAGTACTCAATTTGCAGATGAACAAACTGGATATAAAAAATACATAGATGATCATACTTTTATTGATTACCACTTGCATACTGAGCTCTTCAAGCAGATTGATGGCTATAGATTTAGTACATTTATGCATATAGATCGAAATGGAAAACTAAAGATGGGACCTGTGTGGGACTACAATTTAAGTTGGGGCAATGCTGATTATTTAGAAGGAGGTATACCCGAAGGTTGGTACTATCCTAATATATCTAAGGCAGATTATCTCCACGGCTGGTATGACAGACTTTTTGAAGACCCTGCTTTTGCTAAAAAATATAAGCAGAGATATTCTCAACTCCGACAAAATGTTTTTTCTAATGAACATATCATCGGTAAACTGCGAGAAAAAGAGAATCAGGTAAAAGTGGCATCTTTGCGAAACTTCCAGAGATGGATTATTCTAGGACAATATATATGGCCCAACTTTTTTGTTGCTCAGTCACACAATGAAGAAATAGACTGGATGGAAGAATGGATGAAACGCCGCTTGGCCTGGATGGATACCCAACTTTTGGTAGATATAGTCACCGACTCTACCGAATTGATTCATTATTGGAACTTTAACAATGCGGCAGATCTATTGACACCTTCATTTACAGTAAATGGTGGTAATTTAACCATTGATTTAGCTGACGGTTCTGAGTTTCTCTCAGGCACAGGTCAGGGATTTAGTGGTACAAATGCGAGATTAGGTGACGAAGCTGGAGCACACCTAAGAGTCAATAACCCTATAGGAAGTTCTTTGGATTTTCATATATCAACAGCGCGCTTTAAAGACATCAACATACAGTACGAAACGAGAAGGTCTGGAAGTGGCGCTAATAGGCAATATTTGTCTTACTCTTTGGACGGAATCGAATACCTACCTTATGATACATTGATTGTAATGGATGAGCCTGTATTATATAAATTGGATATGACTGAAAAAGCTGAGGTTAATGATAATACAAACTTTAAGTTTAAGATTGAGATAGATTACATCGATGCGGAACCAGGTGGCACAGTAGGTAATAACAGATGGGATAACTTCACAGTAGAAGGAACGCCAATATTAGGAGAAAACCAAGCTCCTACACTGATCAGAATAGTAGACAGGTGGGATATCATTCAAAATAATAGTATAGATACCATTAGTCTCACCACTCTATTTTCTGATCCTGATGGTGATGATTTATCCTATGATATTACTATAGGTAATGATGATTTCATTGATGGAGAGATAATAGTGGATCATATACGTCTTACGGGTAAAAGGCCCGGAGAAACTACTGTGACATTGACCGCCACCGATCCAGATGGATTGTCTATAAGTACAACAGTACCTGTAGTGATCTACCCCGCTTTCTGTCCTACCGCTACTCAGGACTGTATTTTTGATACATGGAATGCAGAAAGTCCAGAATATACTTATCCAGAATATATGATATTTTTACAAAGCAGAGTAAATGACCCCACATTAGAATCTGAAATAAGATGGCCCTACTATGTACCTCATAATGATTATGCCAGTTCGGATAGTGACCATATCGGGTTTCCATATAAAAACGAGAGTCGAACTAGAATCAATGGCTTAGGTGATGGTGGAATATCGTTTATCAATACAGGACGCGGACGAGATATTGGTGCCGCATTAATGCATATCAATACAGAAGGTACAGATAGTCTTTTTGTCAGCTTCACAGCGGGTACTTTGAGACCTAATAGTAGAGTGTATCATTTAAGGCTTCAATATCAGATAGGACTCAATAGTGAATGGCAAGATGTCTTAACCTCAGACGGGACGCTCGTCGAGTACATAAGATCAGGTGAAACCCCACATACTCAAAGATTTGAAAATATATTTTTACCGGAGAATATTTATGGGAAAAAGGAAGTTTTCTTACGTTGGATTTACTATTTTACGGGAGAAAGATTAACAGAAGATAGCGGTGCCAGAGACATGTTGGCCCTTGATGATATATTAATAAGTTCATCTCGTTCCGTAAGTACACATAATTTTACGGATTTCACACCTTTAAAGGTTTATCCTAATCCAGTATCCGGAGGTCCTGTGTACATCAATCAAAAAGTGTCGGGTATTGTATATAATAGTATGGGACAAGTTGTAGACATCATCGAACAGCAGACTCATATAGATATTGCAGAATACAGTACAGGGATGTATCTGTTGAGGTCAAAAGATGGTCAAACTGTGCGCTTTGTAGTGAGTTATTAATACTTAAACAACGTATATTAAAATGGTTAATTCAATATGTAATTTTTTTGACTAAAAGACAGAATTATCTACATAGATAGTATTGCACTAAATCTAAAATTATAAGCAAATACAAAAATGGATAAAAAATAAATAACAGCCATAAGTAGGTAATTAATGGTAATACTAATTGAAAACAATAATCAAAATTCCGTAAATGTAAGATAACAAAAAGAATATGGGCAATCACTCCGCAGCCAAACTACAAATCACATACCTAGTTAATGGCTAGCTAAAATACTCCAGTAT
>DAIPYV010000151.1:0-8444 GCA_036782555.1 Saprospiraceae bacterium | reverse complement strand
TTTACAACACAAAAAATATGTTTTATTTAGTCACATTTTCTCCTTTTCAGCCTACTCCTGGTATGGCTTTGTGGTCATTAATCATATTCGTTCTTTTTTGGTATTTGATGGCCAAGTTTGCTTTCAAACCGATAGCTGAGGCTCTAGAAAAAAGAGAGCATGATATTCAGGACGCTATGGACACTGCTAAAAAGACAAAGGTTGAAATGCAAAACCTCAAAGCAGAAAACGAGAAGTTGCTAGCGGAAGCAAGAGAAGAGAGGTCTAAAATACTTCAAGAAGCAAAGGATATGAAGTCGCAAATCATCAATGAAGCCAAGGATAAAGCTAAAGAAGAGGCCAATAAAATCGTATCCAATGCCATGGGTGATATAGAAAATCAAAAGAAGATGGCTATCGCTGAAATTAAAAGTGAATTGGGTTTAATGGCTTTGGATATTGCCGAAAAAGTAATTAAAAAAGAACTTAAAGGTAATCAAGAACAAGAAGCATTTGTCAATACTTTGGTGAATGAAATTAATCTTAATTAATATCATCAGTTAACTAAATTTATATGTCAATAAGCAGAATTTCTTCAAGATACGCCAAATCACTTATGGATCTCTCCATAGAGAGAAACGAATTAGAAGCCGTCAAAACTGATTTGGAGTCCTTTGCTAAACTTTTGGAGAATAGAGACTTGTATAATATGTTGAAGTCACCTATCATTAATGGTGGCAAAAAACTTCAAGTGTTTAAATCACTTTTTGAGAATAATACCAACAAGACATTATTTGCATTTTTTGAAATTATTATCAAAAAAGGTCGGGAAGTTTACTTGCCTGAAATCTCTGCTGAATTTTTAAACCAATATAAGGTTTATAATAGAATTTCGACTGTATATATCACGACAGCCACTACTTTAAGTGAGTCAGCACTTTCTGATATTAAGAGCAAGCTATTAAGTAGTGATATCACTATGGACAAATTGGACATTGTAACACGAGTCAATCCTAATATTATCGGTGGTTTTATCATAGAAATAGGTGACAAACTTTACGACGCAAGTGTACAATACAAATTAGATAAATTAAGAAAAGAAATCATTTCTAGTAATATTGCATAATTTTTAAATTTATAATAAATCTTATACTATGGTTGATGTAAAACCTGATGAAATATCCGCAATCCTCAAGCAGCAGCTATCAGGATTCAAAACAGAAACAGAACTTGAAGAAGTAGGTACAGTTCTTCAGGTAGGTGATGGTATAGCCCGTGTTTATGGCTTGCTTAAAGCTCAAGCCGGAGAACTTGTAGAGTTCGAGACGGGCGTGCAAGCTATCGTATTAAACCTTGAAGAAGATAATGTGGGTGTGGTATTGTTGGGTTCAAGTGATGGCATCAAGGAAGGCTCTACAGTAAGACGTACATCAAAAATTGCATCTATTAACGTAGGTGAGGGCATGGTGGGTAGAGTAGTCAATCCTTTAGGTCAACCTATAGATGGTAAAGGGCCTATCGAAGGAAAGTCATACGAAATGCCTATAGAACGTAAAGCTCCTGGAGTCATCTACAGACAGCCTGTTACAGAGCCTCTTCAGACAGGTATCAAAGCTATTGACTCCATGATTCCTATTGGCCGTGGTCAGAGAGAATTGATCATCGGTGATAGACAGACTGGTAAAACGGCCATAGCTATAGATACTATCATTAATCAAAAAGAATTTTACGATAGAGGTGAGCCTGTATATTGTATCTATGTAGCTTCTGGTCAAAAGGCCTCTACTGTAGCACAAGTGAAGAAGTCATTAGAAGATGGTGGCGCTATGGCCTATACGACTATAGTATCATCTTCAGCTGCAGATCCAGCACCTTTACAGTTTTATGCACCTTTTGCAGGAGCGGCTATTGGTGAGTTCTTTAGAGACACAGGAAGGCCTGCATTGATTATATACGATGATTTGTCAAAGCAAGCGGTAGCTTATCGTGAGGTTTCCTTATTGTTGAAAAGACCTCCAGGTCGCGAGGCTTATCCTGGTGATGTATTCTACTTACACTCAAGATTACTTGAAAGAGCGGCAAAAATCATCAATAATGATACGATAGCTCAGAGTATGAATGATTTACCTGATTCACTCAAAAACGCAGGAATAGTTAAAGGTGGTGGTTCATTGACAGCTTTACCAATCATTGAGACCCAGGCGGGAGACGTTTCTGCTTATATTCCTACCAATGTGATTTCTATCACAGATGGTCAGATATTCTTAGAGTCCAACTTGTTTAATGCAGGTATTCGTCCAGCTATCAACGTAGGTATCTCTGTATCAAGAGTAGGAGGTAATGCACAGATTAAGTCAATGAAGAAAGTGTCTGGTACGTTAAAATTAGATCAGGCACAATACCGTGAATTAGAAGCTTTTGCAAAGTTTGGTTCTGACTTGGATGCTGCGACACTTTCTGTTCTCGAAAAAGGAAAGAGAAACGTAGAGATATTGAAGCAACCTCAATATTCACCAGTATCTGTAGAAAAACAAACAGCTATCATATATTTGGGTACTCAAGGGCTACTTAGAAATGTGCCTGTAGATAAAATCAGAAGTTTTGAAGAGGAGTATTTGACTACTTTGGAACGTAATGAATCTGCCACATTAGAAAGTATCAGACAAGGGAAATTGACTGATGAGATCACCGATACTCTCAAAAGAGTGGGTGCAGATGTAGCTGCTCAATATAAGAAATAAATAAAATAATTTAAGGCATGTCCGGAAAATTAAAGGAAGTCAGAGAACGTATTAAATCAGTGCAATCTACGCAACAGATTACCAAAGCCATGAAAATGGTTTCGGCAGCAAAGTTACGTAAAGCACAGACAGCCATTACTCAAATGCGCCCCTATGCCAATAGACTCAATAAAATGTTGAGAAATATTGTGGCCAATTTGGAAGGCGATATCAAGTCTCCTTATGCTGAGATCAGAGAGCCTGAAAAGGTATGTATAGTAGTAGTGACTTCTAGCAGAGGTTTGTGTGGTGCATTCAATACCAACATTATAAAAGAAGCTATTCACACTATTGAGGATGATTTCAGTCGTCAAAGAGCTGAAGGCAATGTATCTATACTTTTTATTGGTAAAAAGGGCTATGACGTCATGAAAAAGAAGTATTCTGACTGTCAGCTCATTACTGATTATGTGGATTTGTTTTCTAACTTAAGTTATGAAAATATGATAGTAGCTTCACAAACTCTTATGGATGCGTTTGCTGATGGTACTTATGATATCATAGATGTGTGTTACAGTCAGTTTAGAAATGCCGCTGTACATGAGCCTACAACAGTCACATTTTTGCCTGTGGTAAAGTTAAGTGAGCTTAAGGAAATGGCCAAATTGCCTAAATCCGATTATATCTTTGAACCAGGTAAAGAAGAATTGTTGGTAGATTTGATTCCAAGTATTCTTCATACATCTTTTAGGAAATTCTTGTATGATACGCATGCATCCGAACATGGTGCTCGAATGACGGCTATGGATAATGCCACGACCAATGCAGAGGAACTAATGAAAGCGCTAAAAATTAA
Source organism: Saprospiraceae bacterium (assembly GCA_036782555.1). Taxonomy (GTDB): domain Bacteria; phylum Bacteroidota; class Bacteroidia; order Chitinophagales; family Saprospiraceae; genus OLB9. Next base: position 4,889 of record DAIPYV010000151.1, on the reverse strand, counting down.
TTATAATAAGGCGCGTCAGGAGGCGATTACTAAAGAATTATCAGAAATAGTGGGAGGCGCAGCTGCCTTGAATGGTTAATAAACTGTATTAATAGTATAGAAATATAAGACCGATTGGATATTTTCAGTCGGGCTTTTTATTTATTAAGTTTTCACATACTCATAAACAAGATCGCTATATTATTATATAACGCTCTTGTGGTGATCGTTGTGCATTATTTTTCCTTGTCTCCATTTAGGAAGTCTTGATACGCATCTAAATCGTCCCAAAGTCCTTCCGCTGCCATTTCGGCTTGTTTGGTCCAAGTACTTGGGTCAGCTAGTGAAAAATTGGGTCCAGCCGCTGTTAATATCTCATTGATTTTATCAGTGGATGTTTCCGATAGAGTATGCCATGTAGTGATACCTGCATTATTGAGCAATGATTCGATCTTTGGTCCTATACCTTCTATGGCTTTGAGGTCATCTTGTTTCCATCTTCTGATTATTTTTGCTTTGATGAGCCATTTTTCAAGTTTTGAGTCTGATGTAGATGTCGTCATTTTATCGCTTCTACCTGTATCCAATTGTTTTTGAAGTGATATAAGTTCACTCCATTGACCATTAACGGCCAAACCAGCTTGTTGAGGCCATGTTTTTGGGTCGATAATTTTATATTTATCACCATATTTATTGAGGATCTCTCTAAGTGCATTGGGTGAAGTTTGAGCCAAGATATTAAAGCTATCTATGCTGTTTTCCTTAAGTACTTCTTCCATTTTAGGTCCTATACCTTCTATGATTTGTAAATTTTCTGAGCCTATAGCGGTTCCCCATTTGTCACTCGTATCTGTCGCTAATGATGATGGGGCTATGGAAGAGCCTGTACTCAGTGTCGATAATGGTGAAACACTAAGCTTTATAGCGCTACCCGCTTTAGATTCTTGACACTCTCTAAGCTGTCCTTTATAAAGAGCACTATTACCTTCTGCTTCTATTTTTCTCTTTTTAGTCATATCCAATTCTGCTTCCATAGCTATTATCTTAGAGTTTAGACCGGATATTTTACTTTCAAGGTCTTCAATTATTGATTTTAATCGGCCCCAAAAAAGCCAACCTAACCCTAAGCCTAATAAAAATGGTAAAAGCCAAGGCCAAATCCAGTGTAAACTACAAAAGTCAAATAAATTAAACATATTTTTATATTTTTATAGATTTATTGAATGATTTTTAACTCAGTACGTCTATTGGCAGCTCTGCCTAATTCTGTATCGTTGGATTGCACAGGTTGCGTATCGCCGCTGGAAGTACTTACGATTTTCGATGGGTTGACACCTTTAGCCAGAAGATAATTTTTTACGATGTCCGCTCTTCTTTGTCCAAATTGCACATTGGCTTCAGTGCTGCCAATATTATCAGTATGACCAATCAATTGAATAGTGGCACCAGATGAGATGACTCTTTGAGCTATATCATCTAAATACTTTTCCACTTCTGCATTGTTCAGCTTATTGGTCGAACCGAAAGAGAAATAGATGTCAATAGCATCCGCTTTTTCCTTGATATTGGCTGTATTGATTCTGATAGCCAAAGATGTGGATTCAAATAATTGTGATAGGTTCACTTCTTCACAATCGACCCTTTGGGTAGCTAATAAAATCTGTTCATCTGAGAGTTCAGCAAACAATTTTCGTATCTCTTTAGCTCGAGATATGCCTAAAGCTTCATCCTCAGGAGGGACTGTATTGGCGCAATACTTGCCTATTATTTCTAATTTGTGGGTCTTATCTACTAAGTTCACTAATGAATCTTTCATCCGTGGCCATCCATCACCCACTAGAGGAAGGACGCTTGCGTAATTGAATAAAAGTGGCCCTGATTTTTGGATAGGTTGAACAGTCGCTGATGGCTGTGTTGCATCGTTTGTACAGCAACTATTATAATCTCTGCTATACATCCAACCTAGCATGAGCCACAGTAAGACCATTAGTGCGATTAAAGGGTTTCTCATACTAAAATATTGGTTTTACAATGTATTGAAATTGAAGCTGAAAGTTATGACATATTTTTATATTGACAAAAAATATTTTAAAAAAAATGTAAAACACGGCCAAAAATTGTGAGTGACATGAATAAAAGATAGAATATTTGACCTTTGGCGAGGATTATTATTGAAAGTAAAATTTCGATATGTGAAAAAATTTAAACGTTTTTAGAAATTATTGAAGCCATGCCAAAAAAATTAAATAACTTTACCCCACCTAATCAAAATTAATAAGAAATCATGTTGAATCGTATTGTCACATTGGATGAATTTATCATCCGCACAGAGAAACAAAACCCCGGATCGTCTGGCAGTTTTAGTCGTTTATTGAGAGATATTGGTATCGCTGCCAAAATCGTCAATCGTGAAGTCAATAAAGCTGGACTAGTGAATATATTAGGTGTGGAAGGCAGCACTAATTCCACTGGAGATGATGTTCAAAAACTCGATATATTTGCCAATGAAAAATATATAGAAACCCTCTCATACAGTGGAGAAGTCTGTGGCATCGTCTCTGAGGAGAATCAGGAATTTATTACGTTAAAAAGCGAAAATAATAAAGGCGGTCAGTATGTCGTCGTTATGGACCCCTTAGATGGCTCGTCCAATATAGATGTCAATGTTTCCGTAGGAACTATATTTGGGGTCTATCGCAGAAAAAGTCCCGTAGATCAGCCGTGTCAATTAGATGATTTTCTTCAAAAAGGTACTGAAATGGTAGCCGCTGGCTATGTATTGTATGGCACTTCTACCTTGTTGGTGTATTCAACTGGTAAAGGTATCAACGGTTTTACCTTGGATCCGAGCATAGGTGAATTTTGTTTGTCACATAGAAATATCAAAATGCCTGCTTCTGGCAATTATTACTCAGTCAATCAAGGATATTATCTGAAGTTTGATCTTGAAATGAGAAGATATATTGACCAGTGTTCAGATCTCAATTATAGATTGAGATATATAGGAAGTATGGTGTCCGATATACATCGAATCATGTTTCAAGGAGGTATATTTTTATACCCTAATACCCGAAAATATCCAAAAGGTAAATTAAGATTGCTCTATGAATGTTATCCTATGGCCTACCTTATTGAGCAAGCTGGAGGTACCGCTTTGACTTGTAAATTAGAAAGAATATTAGATATGCCTATATCCGAGGTTCATCAGACATCGTCTATAGCGATGGGCTCTAAAGACATGGTTCAGGACATGAAAGAGTTTGTAGAAAAGTATGGTGTGGTTTCTTAAAAAATTAAGATTTTGAAACAAATAATTACATTTCTATTATTGTATTTGGCATTTCTGTTAAATGCTCAAGTGACATTAATAGTCGATAAATTACCTGCTAATACACCAACGACAGACGATATTTATATTGCAGGGACTATGAATGGGTGGAACCCTGGTGACAATAATTTTAAACTTGTTTTACTCCAAGATAGTACTTATAGTATTACTTTTACGCCATCTGTAGGTCAATTAAGATTCAAATTTACCCGAGGTAGCTGGCAAAAGGTAGAGGGCACTTCATCTGGAACATTTAGGCCGGATAGACTACTTAACTATAGCGGTGCGCCTATAACAGTGAGATTGGCTATAGATGGGTGGGAAGATATTTCAGTGGGAAGTACAGCTTCTGATCAAGTATCAATTCTTTCTGACACGTTTTTTATGCCAGAACTCAATAGACAAAGACGTATTTGGTTGTACCTACCCAAAGACTATAATACCTCTAATAAAACTTATAATGTCTTGTACATGCATGATGGTCAAAATCTTTTCGATAGGTTTAGGAGTTTTGCGGGAGAATGGAAAGTAGATGAAAGTTTAGACAGTTTGGTAGCTGCTGGAGATGACGGCTGCATTGTAGTAGGTATCGAAAATGGAGGTTCTCAAAGGATTTATGAATACTCTCCATGGGTGCATCCGCAATACGGTGGTGGTGGCGGTGATGCCTACGTGGACTTTATAGCTAAAACTTTAAAGCCTTATATGGATGCCAATTATAGGACAAAACCAGAAGCCGATTATACTGGAATAATGGGAAGCTCACTAGGCGGTCTGATTTCATATTATGCTGCCATGAAATATCCTGAAGTCTTTGGTCGAGTTGGTGTGTTTTCGCCATCCTTTTGGTTTTCTACTTTATCAAAAGATTTAGCCAGAAACACAAAATTACCTAATCATACACTCATGTATATGATTATGGGAGATAAAGAAGGCGAGAGATTTGTCAATGATGTGCGCGAAGTGTCAGAGTCCTTGCTGAGGAATGGCCTCGATGAGTCACAATTGTACACAGAGATTCATCCTGATGGAGAACATAAAGAATGGTATTGGAGTCGAGAATTTCCCAAAGCCTACAAATGGCTCTTTGAAAAAAAAACTTCGTCGATAAGCGAAATTGAAAAAAACCTAAGTTTTATTGATGTATCCTATAGTGAGGGTACATTAAAAGTAAAAAATACTTCAAACAAAAATTTTAATCTACAAATAGTAGATGTACAAGGAAGAATATTGTACTCTGGTCTTATGTCAGATTATGAGTGCGATGTATCTATCCATTTACCGCCAGCTATTTATTTTTATCGAGTTTACATGGGCGGATATTATTATTGTAGTTCTTTTTTAGCTGCTTATTGATGATATTAAGTACATTTTTAATGCTCTATGTCGTTTTGTGTGGGTAAGCATTTCAGATAATCGTTGATTTTGGACTAATATTTTGTGCCTTAAGAACCATTATTTTCTTTTGTCTTGATACAAAAGAAACAAAAAATCAAGGCTGTTTCATTTTCTTAACGTCAAAATTAAAAAAAAATTGCTAAACAGAAAAAACTCGCCTTAATGATTTGTAATACGCTTTAAA
>DAIPYV010000150.1:0-8463 GCA_036782555.1 Saprospiraceae bacterium | reverse complement strand
GGCTTCAACAACCTCGTTCACTTAGCGGTGCTACGCTTTTCGAATATAAATAGCTGATTTTTTGCATTTTAACTTCTCATAACGAAGTTCTAATACATAATGCGGGTTTAACTTTGTCCACGCTCACCAAAAGGTGCATTAGGTAGTTTTATGAACTGCCTAACGAAATATATGAAGGTAGGCTTCTAATTTCTAATTTCAGACTTCTAACTTTATCTGCGTTTGCTGTTAGGAGACCGCTATATACTATCCCAAAGTCAGTTGTTTATTTTTGCAAAAGAACTAATTTGTAAGATTTTGGGTAACGGGTAAAAATGATTTTAGACGTTGAATTTTAATTCTGTGATTTCGTTGCAAAATAATGGGATAAAAGTTTCCAATTATATTGATGGCGGTAGATATGAAAAAAATGCCCGTGTATCCTCTAGTAAGGAGGTAAAATGAAATAATTTCAATGACAATGAAAGCTGTCAAATGGCCAAATTCTGATTGCCTTGTCTGTAATTCAAAATTGTTGATGCCCGTTTTAGTTCCATTGAAGTAATTTTTTCTGTTTTTCTCTTTGCCCCAAAAAAATTTAAGTAAAAGAACCTTAAAATATTCTACACCCAAAATTTTATAAATAAAAGCTTGTCTTTTAGCATTTTTGACCCCATAATAAGAATTAGGTAATATTTTACTTGTTGGAAAAGAAAAACCTAAAAATGCGAAGATTCCAGTAATAAATAAATTTAGAGTGAATGCAAAAAATATTGTTTCTACCCAATTTATTTGACTTGAGGGGATTTTATTCAAAAACCTAAATAGCTCAACTGAACGGTAAGTCAAAAAGATTGAAGCCAACGAAAGCAAAAGCTTTTTGGTCATAATTAATTGATTTTTGGGTTTAATATTTTCAACTGATGGTTTTGTTTATGGTTCTCTTGCTTGCGTGCTTGTTGTAAGCGGCCACATGACTTCCCACTTGATGCTAAAAATAAATCTGTAAGATCCTTGGGTGAACTTCCCAAAGTCAGTTATTTCTTATTAAAAAAACGAATGTGTAAGACTTTGGGCCACACAATTTAAATATATCATCGCAGTGGCAACATTTGATTTAAACTAAGGCAGACATTCCGATGAACGGCCCACATAAAAGTATTGTAAGGACGACTCATAAGATACCTAAGGATTTTAATACGTAGAACGATAAAAATGCTACCTACTCTTTCTTTTGAAGTTTAACCCGCACTATGCATTGGAACTTCGTAATGAAGGACGAAAGGCCAATAAAATAAGGATTTTCATGAGCGAATGATAGTCACCACTATGGTGAGTGAGTGAAAATTAGCGAAGCGCCTTATTTTGCAGGAATTTCGGCATGTAATAGATTTTCTAATGCATAATGCGGGTTTAACCTAAACTCACTCATGAAAAGGGAGGTCAACCTACTGCAGTTTATGAACATGGGTAAGCTTAGGGTCCTAAAGTTTCCAATAATGCTCAAACTCTTTTCCATTTTTCACTCCTTTGATATCGAATAGAAGCAAAGGGACATTGGACAAATGTTCTAGCGCAGACTTATCTAAATCTCTATATGCTTGATGGCCTACGGCTAATACGATGGCATCATAGGTGCCCACTGGAGCGTCTATGAGAGATAACTGATATTCGTGAGCGACTTCATTGGCCGATGCCCACGGATCCACTATGTGAACATTAAGAGAATACGACATCAATTCTTTGATGAGATCCACGACTTTACTATTGCGGATATCCGCCACGTCTTCCTTAAATGTGATACCCATAACCAAAACCTTACTAGATCCTGGATTTTTGCCTTTCTCTATCAATTTCTGAACTACAGTTTTGGCTATGAAATGAGGGATAAAGTCATTGACTCTGCGGCCGGCAGCGATGACCTGTGGGTCGTGGCCCAGTTGTTTGGCTTTATGCATGAGGTAAAAAGGATCCACACTAATGCAATGACCCCCTACCAGTCCTGGCTGATATTTATGAAAATTCCATTTGGTTCCCGCGGCTTCTATCACTTCAGATGTGTCGATTCCTATTTTGTCAAAAATTATAGCCAACTCGTTCATTAATGAAATATTGATGTCTCTTTGTGTATTTTCTATAACTTTTGCAGCCTCAGCTACCTTTACGGAAGACGCCTTATAGGTGCCAGCTTCTATGATAGTGTTATAAACATCAGCTATGATATCCAAAGTCTCCGCGTCACACCCTGAGACTATTTTAAGAATCTTAGTAAGTGTACGGACTTTGTCTCCGGGGACTATGCGCTCAGGACTGTACCCATATTTGAAATCTTTACCGCCTATCAGACCACTCTCAACTTCCATCACAGGTACACAATCTTCTTCAGTACATCCTGGATAGACAGTACTTTCATAGACCACAATATCTCCTTTTTTTAACGCTTTACCCACACTAGCCGATGCACCCAAAAGCGGTTTTAGGTTGGGGACCTTGTGCTCGTCGATGTCAGTAGGCACCCCGATGATATGAAAATGCGCTTTTTTTAGGTCTTCTGGGTGGCTCGTGAACTGAATATCGCATCCATCAAATGCCGAGCTTTCCAATTCTTTTGATGGATCAATGCTTTGTTGCATAAGTTGGATTCTTTCTTCATTGATGTCAAATCCAATGACTTTGAAATGACGAGCCAATTCGAGTGCTAAAGGCAGCCCGACGTAACCGAGTCCTGTCACTGAAATAAGTTTTGTCTTATTTTTTAATTCTGTGAGCATGATTTATATATTTAGTAATAGAATATTTTTTTGGCATCTAAGCTGTGGATCATTAGGATGACTTATCTTGTGATTTTACAATCAGGTATCTCTTTTACAAAAAATAGTCAGCATGACATGGAATTATAAGGTGCTTTTGAATATGCAATCGTCATTAAAATTGATATGGCTTCGCCGCTGATAGGTCGCATGGACTTATCACACTGAAAAATAAAACTCTACAGTAATTCCGTATATTAATGGAACTGTAAAGGCCTAATTGAGTAGCAAAGTTACTCAAAATTTTGGAATAACATATCGTTTTTAGATTAGAATTGTCATACAGTGCAAAAAAGGGTGTGCCTTAATAGATGAAACCCACACGATGTCTTGTCCCCTATCTTATCAAACGTCCTAAGCTAAATTAGGGTTCTAAAAAAAAGGAAGACAAGATGGAAAACATATAAGCAGTCTGAAAGCTCAAATAAATGTCGGATTGACTCTAAATCAAGATAAATATAGACAACTACACAAAGCTATGTGAAGAAGATTTTTTCAATTATTCTTGTCTCAAAAAGGCACCAATCTGTCCGGCCCTTTTAGAGGGCAGTATAGATGCAATAAAGCCAATAACGACAACTGTTAAGGTGACACTCACAAAATCAATCCACCTCAACTCAATAGGGTAGGAGCTAATAATAGATCCTGCGGGAAAGCTGATCAAGCCATATTGTGATTGCATGAAATAAAATATTAAACCCAATACAAAACCCGCAATCAATCCAATCAAGGTGACTAAAAGCCCCACAGAAAAAAAGATACTGCGTATGTCTCCTTTAGTCATACCCATGGATCTTAAAATAGCGATGTCTTTTTTCTTTTCTAATACTATCATCCATAGGCTGCCTACGAGATTAAAGGCAATGATGAGCATAGTCAAACAGGCTATGAGATAACTTATCCATTTTTCTATGTTCATGATGCGCAAAAAACCCTCGTCTTGCTGATATCTGTTGCTGATTTTAAAGTTAGGGCCTAAGATTTGGGTCAGTTGTTGCATGACTTTTTTTTCAGAGGAGGGATGTGTCAAGCTGATTTCTATTGAGGAAAAATGGTCTTCTAAATCCATCAAGTTATTGACAGCATCAAAACTTACTAAAATATACTGAGCGTCCACATCACTTCCTACATAAAAAACACCCGATGGATATATGGTAAGTGCATTGAATTCTTTGGCGAGAGGCCCTTTTGCTTTTTGAGACGGCATGTAGGCCGTAATAGGTGTGAGGCCATCCATAGGGTTGACGGAGAGTTTGGTATTCATTATTGTGCCAATGACACCATATTCTACGTCTCCATCAAATTGCGCAGCGCCCATTATCATAGCCGTATCCAAGCGTGATACTTTCATGAAATTTTGGTCCACACCTTTGATGACACCCACTTCCTGCGAGGAGTTATAATTAAAAAAGGATGTTTCCTCGATGGTGAATGACATGTGCTCTATGCCTTTTATAGATTGAATTTGGGCGATATCAATGCTGTCTTTAGATATGTGTTTACCCTCTACCAGATTCACTTTTATATCTGGATTGAAATTATCCAGCATACCTGCCAATAGGGATTCAAATCCATTAAAAACGGATAGAATAAGAATCAAAGCGGCTGAACCAATAGACATCCCTACTATAGATATCCATGTGATGATATTGATGGCATTGGTGGTTTTCTTGCTGAAGAGATACCTCGCTCCTATGTGTAATGAAATGTTCAATCTTTATGTATTTTGTTTCTTTTATAAGCTTTTGAGGCGTTCATATAATTGTTATATAACACTATTTGTCCATTTTGGGTTTGCGCCGTGTAATCTTTCCTGCCACTTTAAGTGGGGCTTCTTTTATTTGGCCTTTATTTAGAGAGACATTGGATGAGCTGTCTGATGGCACTTCTTGTGGTTGTATTACGGCTTTTTTGCTGGGCTTAGGTAAGTCTGGCACAGTAGAAATAAGCCTGTATATCGTTACAGATAGCGGCGGTATATCTATGGACAAAGTATTTGTTTTGCCTAACCACTCCTTCTTTTTCGTATTGTAAGACTTTTTTATAACAAATTGACTACCCCAAAATTTTTCTTCATCAGTGTTAAATATGAGATCCCACTTTTCTTTAGCATTGATACCTATTTTATACTCCAAATGGGGTGTAATATTGAGATTGCATACCACGAGCAATTGGTCCATGGGGTCATCAGACTTTCTTTTGTAAATTAATACAGAATTGACCGCGTCATCAGCATTGACCCATTCAAACCCCTCATGACTAAAATTAAAATGGTGGAGCGCTTTTTCATTCCTGAGAAGGAAATTAAGGGCTTTTACAGTTTCATTGAGGCCTTTATGTGATGGGTATTGTAGCAGTTCCCACTCTAATTGTGTCGTGAAATTCCATTCTGTATATGGAGCCATATCATTGCCCATAAAAAGCAATTTAGTACCTGGATGTGTAAACATGTAGGCGTACAAAACGCGGAGATTAGCAAATTTTTGCCACTCGTCACCACACATTTTGCCTATCATGGAGGCTTTACCATGTACGACTTCATCATGTGACAGCGCCAACATAAAGTTTTCAGAGAAGGCATACACCATGCTAAAGGTGATATCGTTTTGGTGGAATCTTCTATGTATAAATTCTCTTTTGAAATAATCAAGTGTGTCGTGCATCCAACCCATCATCCATTTCATACCAAAACCTAACCCTCCCTCAAAAACAGGTCTTGAAACCTTGGGAAATGATGTGGACTCTTCAGCTATGGTTTGTATCCCTGGAAAACCAGCATAGACAGCTGTATTGAACTCCTTAAGAAATGAGATAGCTTCTAAATTTTCTCTGCCACCATAGACATTGGGTTCCCATTCACCCTCATTACGTGAGTAGTCCAATTGAACCATAGAGGATACAGCATCTACCCGTAGCCCATCAATATGGTATTTTTCCATCCAAAAAAAGGCATTGGAAATCAAAAAACTTCGCACCTCGGGACGGCCAAAATCAAAAATTAATGTATTCCAATCAGGGTGATATCCCCGCCTTCTGTCAGGATGCTCATAGACGCAGGACCCATCAAAAGTAGCCAGTGAAAAGTCATCTGAAGGAAAATGTGCGGGTACCCAATCCAAAAATACACCAATGTGGGCTTGATGCAATCGGTCAATCAAAAACATCAATTCTTCAGGGTCACCGTATCTACTACTAGCCGCAAAATACCCTGTCACTTGATAACCCCATGAGGGTTCGTAAGGAAAAGACGATAAAGGCATAACCTCTACATGAGTGTATCCCATCTCTAGGATATAAGTTATAAGTGCATCCGCCATTTCACTATAGGTGTAGGGCTTATTATCCGGAATGTGTCTTTTCCACGATCCAAAATGCATCTCATACACAGACATAGGTTGGTCTAAGGCTTGAGTTTTAGGTCTATTTTTGAGCCATTCACTATCATTCCATGTGTAAATATCTCTGGGCCAAACGATGGAGCCTGTCATAGGTGGATGTTCGTTTTTGATAGCATACGGATCCGCCTTCATGCGTATTCTGCCTTGATTGTATGGATATATCTTATATTTATATACCATACCCTGCTTTATTCCAGGTATAAAACCCTCCCAAATTCCCGACTTGTCCCATCTGGGTAATAAACGGTGCTCTTGATGTTTCCAGCCGTTAAAATCACCGACTACGTACACATGCTCTGCATTAGGCGCATATACCGAAAAATAGCATCCCTCCTCCTCGTTCAAACTCATGAGATGTGATCCCATTTTTTTATATATATGAAAGTGTTTTCCAGTTTTAAATAGGGAAATATCAAATTCTGTAAATAACGTGTGGGGCTTAACCATGGTAGAGTTTATATGATTTTTTAAATTTGTGACAAATTAAAGCAATTTTTTACATTTAAACCCCATATACGAATTATTTTTAACTCTTAAACGAGATTTTGTGTAAAATGGACAACCCAACCAGTAATTATTTAGATAAATTCTAAATAAGTGTTTTGCCGCTTTTCCACATAACCAATTTAGGATAAAATCTTAAACAATTTTATCTTTGCGGCATTTTTAAGAAATATTATTTAAATCTAATCATTTTATTAGAATGAATAAAGTAAAATTAATTTTGGTTTTGTTGACTTTCTCTGGTATGGCTTTTGGTCAGGGATCAGGAGGAGTTGGGGACTTACTATTTTATAGTATCTTAGCTTTGTGTCTTGTATTAGCTATATGGGCACTATTGGCTTTAGCCAGTAATTTGTTAAAAATAGAAGCCCACAAATATGGTATTGAAGAAGAATCTTCGTCTATGGGCATCATGCCTACTTTGAGAGATTTTGTTTCAGCTAAGATGCCATCTTATGTAAAAAAAGGTTCTTTTCACCGATTGAACAAAGGACATGACATATTACTGGAGGGTGAGGCTGAAAAAACAGTTTCATCAGTTCAAATTTCGCGATTTGCTGTCAATCCTAAACATTTTAATGGTCTTTCGCCAATACCTAAAGTAGAAAAAGAGGTAGGAGAAGATGTATTGGCTGGTGATGTGTTATATTATGATAAAAAAAGACCTGAGGTGAAATTTGTGTCACCAGTTAGTGGTGAGTTGGTGGAAGTGCGCCGTGGGGACAAGAGATCTATTTCAGACATTGTTATTTTAGGTGATAAAGAGATCAAGTATAAAAAATTTCAAGCTCCCGATATTAATTCAGCATCGAGGACTGAATTGGTTGAATTTATGGCGGGAAGTGGTCTTTGGTCATTGATAAATGAAAGGCCTTTTGACGTCATACCGGATCTAGACAGTGAGCCTTCTAATATCTTTATAAGTACTTTTGATACAGCGCCTTTAGCGCCTGATTTAAATTGGGTCATAGAAGGCCATGAGGCTAGTTTTCAAAAAGGATTGGAAGTGTTGGCAAAATTGACCTCTGGTGATGTTCATTTAGGTCTTGACGCTAGAGGAAAAGAGGCTCCACATAAGGCTTATGTAGAGGCACAAGGAGTAAAAAAGAATTGGTTTATGGGTCCACACCCTGCAGGAAATGTTGGCGTGCAGATACATCATACTGCGCCTATAACTTCGGGTCATTCAGTGTGGACTGTTAAAGTTCAAGGTGTAGTGACTATAGGTAAAATGTTTTTGACTGGGGAGTACCATGCTGATAGGGTTGTTGCCGTAGTAGGGGCAGAGGTAGAAAAACCTCAATACGTAAAAACTTATCAAGGGGCGAGTATCTCTGAATTGCTCAAAGGAAACATCAAAGCGGGTAACAATAGAATAGTATCTGGTGATGTTCTTTCTGGAAAAGAGGTGAGCCAAGATGACTTCTTGAGAATAAAAGACGACATGGTGACTGTCATTAAGGAAGGAGATGAGTACGAATTATTTGGTTGGTTATTGCCAGTATCACCGAGGCCGAGCATATCCGGTACAATACCTTCATACGGAAAAGATCACAAATTTGAGGCCAATACAAATACGCATGGTGAGAAGCGTGCATTTGTGGTCAGTGGCGAATATGAATCTGTTTTACCTATGGATATCTATCCTCAGCACCTAGTAAAAGCTATTATTACCAATAATATGGAAAAAATGGAAGGACTAGGATTGTTGGAACTATCTGAAGAAGATGTCGCATTATGTGAATTTGTTTGTACATCTAAGACGCCTGTTC
>DAIPYV010000149.1:0-8498 GCA_036782555.1 Saprospiraceae bacterium | reverse complement strand
TAGAGGCCCTATGTAATGTCTGCGACGCCCATTTAGGTCATGTTTTTCAAGATGGTCCGCCACCGAGCGGCTTAAGATATTGTATCAATGCGCTTTCGCTAATAAAAGCAAACCAAAACATTCAAAAAGTCGTTTTAGGAGGCGGTTGTTTTTGGTGCACAGAAGCCGTTTTTCAAAGAGTAAAAGGCATCTTGACTGTCAAAAGCGGATTTGCTGGTGGCCACGTAAGTTCGCCTACTTACAATGAAGTCGTAACTGGCATGACAGGTCATGCTGAAGTCATAGAAATCACCTACGATGCTGATATTATTACCTTTGAGGATATCCTCAATATTCATATGACCACTCATGACCCTACCACACTCAATCAACAAGGCGGAGATAAAGGGACGCACTATAGGAGCATCATATTTTATAATAGTGAAGAAGAAAAACAGCTGATTGAAAAGGTATTTTCAGCTGTTAGCCCTCATTATGACAATCCTATAGTAACGGAGACAAAACCTTTAGATATCTTTTACACAGCTGAAGATTATCATCAAGATTATTATAATCAAAATCAAAATAGGAACCCATATTGCTCCTTTGTGATAACACCCAAAATTCAAAAATTAAAAGAAAAATGGCTGTCTCTTTTAAAAGAATAATTGGCTAAAATAAACATTTTTTTACTTTTTACAGTTCTTTAAAGAATTATTTTTATCTAACATATATCAAATGAATATACCCAGTAGTCTTAATATAGGGGTGAAGTTATTTTCACTTATTTTTATTTTACACTTTAGCTGTGCTAGTGCTGCGCAGATAGGATATTTAAGTTACTCGAATTTAGTCAATGAACTTAATACAATTTCCAATCATCCTAAAGCCACATTAAAATCTTATGGTAAATCCTATGGGGGTAAAGATCTTTGGGCTCTGACAATAGGTAAACAAGGAAGCCCAGCCCTCCTTATAGTTGCTGGATTAGACGGCCACCATCAAGTAGGAACTCCAATGAGTGTTTTATTAGCAAAATCATTTTTGGAGACAGACAGCCTAATTATGTCACTTGAAGATAAATCCATTATCTTCATTGCCAATGGAAATCCTGACGCATTGGATGCTTATTTTGCAAAAAATAAATTTGAAAAATCCGGCAATGCGCGACCAACTGACGACAATAGAAATGGGAAAACAGGTGATGACGGTTATGATGACCTCAACAATGACGGACTTATAACTTGGATGCGCGTCGAGAGTGCAGCAGGTACACACATTATTAATGAGAAAGATGCTAGGTGGATGTCAAAACCCGATACAGAGTCCGGAAAAAGAGCTACACATTTATTATTTACCGAAGGTATTGATAACAATAAAAATGGCCTATTTAATGAAGATGCTTCATTGGGTGTTAACATAGATAAAAACTTTGCTTTTGATTACCCGGCATTTAAATCCCAAGCAGGAGAGTATGCCGTATCAGAATCAGAAACGAGAGCTTTGATGGACTTTATTTTTGAAAATCAAAATATTCATACGATTATCAATTTTGGCCCACACAACAATTTATCTGAGCCTGAAAAATTTAATGCTAAATCTGCTGAAGAGCGTATTATTAAGAGTTGGTTAGAAACTGACGTCAAGGTAAGCGAAACCATCTCAAAGCTATATAACAACTCTACATCACTCAAAGACGCACCCAAGACATCTCATCAATCGGGCAGTTTTGTACAGACGGCTTATTATCATACTGGTAATTTTAGTTTTTCCTCACCACTCTGGTGGGCGGCCCTACCCAAAGATGATAAAAAAGACACTAGTGTAGTTTCCAAAGACATAGCTAAACCTATTACAGAAAAAGATGATTATGAAATGACTTTTTTAAAATGGGCAGACGCCCATCAAATTACTGATATTTTTGTACCTTGGAAAGAAGTAAAACATCCAGATTTTCCAAAAAATAAAGTTGAAGTAGGCGGCATAAAACCTTATGTTATTCAAAATCCTCCTATAAAATTTATCAACGAATTGGTAGAGGGGCATACAAAATTCATCAATAATGTGCTGATAAAAATGCCAACACACGAAATAGTAGAGCCGAAAGTCGAAGAATTATCGCCCGGACTTTATAGAATCACAATAAAAACAGTCAATTCAGGTGGTCTACCATCTTATGCATCAATCAATGACAAATTCAAATTCACTTCCAGGCTCAAAACACAAATCGATTTAGACAAAAATCAATCCATGGTATCTGGTCGCAAAATAACTTTAAGTAATAGCTTACAACCTAATGATTCAGAACAATATAGCTGGTTGATATCCGGTAAAGGAAAAGTAACCATAACGTCTGGATGCGCTAAGACTGGGGAATCTTCCATTCAACTTAACCTTAATTAATACTGAACAAAATGAAATATCTTAACATAGTTATCTTAATATTAGTAACTTTTTCAACCTCAAATATACTAGCTCAAAGAACTAAATCTATAGATGAAGAATTGACAGGTATGCGTGCAATTGGCTCACCGGCTAACCCTAAAGTAGACATGTCATGGAGAAAATACCACGATGATGCACAAATTAGAGATTTTTATACAAGACTTGAAAAAGCTTTCCCAAAATTAGTTAAGGTCTATTCCGTAGGAAAATCATATGAAGGCAGGGATATTTGGGCACTTGAGATAACAGACACAGAAGTTGGCATAGCGAATGAAAAACCAGGTTTTTATATAGATGGGGGCATTCATGCCAACGAGCTTAATGGTGTACAAGTAAGTCTTTACACAGCGTGGTATTTATGCGAAAACTTTGTCCACATAGATTTTATTACTCAATTATTAAAGGAAAAAGTATTTTACATCCTACCCAATATTAGTCCCGATTCACATGAGAACTTCATTTATAAAGCCAACAGCCCAAATTCGTCAAGAAGTGGAATGCGACCATTTGATATGGACGGTGATGGCCTTTTCAACGAGGACACTTACAATGACCTCAACGGAGACGGGCACATCACTATGATGCGAAGAAAATCACCTACGGGGCGATGGAAACAAGATCCAAAATATCCTACTCGAATGTACCAAACCAAAGGTAACGAAGTAGGCGAATATGAAATGCTAGGATATGAAGGTATAGATATGGATGGTGACGGTCAAGTCAATGAAGATACCGAAGGAGGCTATGACCCTAATAGAGATTGGGCGTGGAATTGGCAACCCAACTATGTCCAATGGGGGGCTATTTACTATCCTGGGACATTGCCCGAAACACGAGCTATTAAAGATTTTATTGTTTCAAAACCCAATATTGCCGGTGCGCAATCCTATCACAATTATGGTGGTATGTTCTTAAGAGCACCTGGAGCCAAAGAAGATGAAGGATTAATTTCATCAGAAGACAAGAAGAGTTATGACAATATTGGTAAATTAGGTGAACGCATGATACCTGGGTACAATTATTATGTGTTATACAAAGACCTCTACACCGTTTATGGAGGTGAAATCGACTTTTTAGCATTAGCAAGAGGCATTTTTACATTTAGCAATGAGCTGAATACATCATATAAACTTTTTAATGAAAAAAGTCATTGGTCAAGATGGGAAAATGACGAATTCAATGAATTTGACAAATATCTTTTATTTGGGGATGGATATGTACATTGGACATCTTTTACTCACCCTCAATTTGGGGAAATAGAAATCGGAGGACCAAAGAAAAACTACATCCGTAATCATCCTGGATTTATGCTTGAAGAAGAAGCCCACAGAAATATGGCATTCACACTTTACCATGCTTATCAGACTCCAAAATTAGAACTCAAAGAGATAACTAAAAAAGATTTAGGGGGTGGATTGACAGCTGTTACAGCCACTGTGATGAATACAAGAATGATACCTACACATAAAACAATTGACATTGTCAACAAGATATCCCCACCTAATTTTATTAAATTAGAAGGTGTGCAAGTGGTGGCAGGAATGACTGTACAAAACGAAGATTTAGGTCTATTTACTGAGCAAAAACATAATCCACAAGAAATAGAAGTTCCCAATATCGGAGCTATGTCTGCAGTAAAAGTTCGCTGGATAGTGAAGGGTAAAGTGGATAATGCGGAATTAAAAGTACAAAGCTATAAAGGTGGAAAATACACCATCAAAGATTTATGGAAGTGATTTTGATTCAGTTTTAGTCCAAATAAATTAATGGATAAGTTTCGATAATAGGGTGAGTTTACTTTAGTAGGGTGACATCACCATATTTAACTATAGTATTATTTTCAATATCAGAACATACAATCTTAAACACATATATACCATCAGCAAGTAGTATTCCATTTTTTGCTCCATCCCATTGTATTGATAGGCCAGTTTCATCGACGTTAAATTTATTTTGATGAAAGACTAAGTTACCCCATCTATCATAAACGCTAAAATCATTAATTTTAGTAATTGGGTCACTGGGCATCAATATAAAATAATCATTTAGTCCATCATTATTCGGTGTAAATATATTGGAATAGGAAATGCAATCTTTGAAAATAATTTTTAAATTGACTATACTGTCACAACCTTCTGAAGTAGTAAAATATTGTTCATATATGCCATCTTCTTTATACACTTTATCATTATAAATAGCTCGTTTGATGCCCGAACAAAAAGTTTTCTCTTCATTTGAGGTCACAAATTGGCAATGTGCCATAGTCAATTGATAATCTCTATGAAGTTGACTCATAAGCTTTCCATGACGGTATTCCACTACGCAAATACCTATAGCAATTTGACCAGACACTTTAGAATTAAAATGTAATCTTCCCAACGATGCATCAAAAGAGTAAATGCCATCAATAGGTTTGAGATAGGAGTAATTAAATGAAAATGATACAGGATCAAAAGGAGGAAGACATTGGTCAGGAGTGGGAGTCACGCCTGTACAAGAAAAAGGATTTCCTGGAGTGGTGAAACCATCTGTACCTCCAACTTTTAAAGGTGAACAAAGCCTATATACAAGGCTGTCACCCTCTGCATCTGACATGGATACATCATAAATAAAGTCTTTATTAACACAAACCAATGGAGGAGGCGCATTAGTAAACTGAGGGCTATTGTTACAGGCACTTATAGCTTCTGCGAATAATTCAATGTATAATGCTGATCCCGTTTCCAATGAGTTCTCTAAATTTCTAACTGTAGCATTGCGACAACACTGCATAAATACAATCTGATAGGCATAAATGTCTTCTTCTAATAAGGCCTGAAACTTAAACTGCACAACCTCAATCCTAACTAAAGGTGGGTCAATAATACACGAATCCATTACTGTAATTATCCTAGTATCAGTAGAAGGCGTCCTCACACTTCTTACCCACTCCCAATTACTTTCTTGACTACTCTTTTTATAAATACCAAATATTTGATTATTAGCCAAGACGATGTCAGAAAAATCGTCCTTATATAGATCGAAAGTGAACTCAAATATTTTGGAATTGGGTTGACTAGATTTTCCCAGACATTGATAAGAAAAATCGCCCCCGATTATATGCGTGGCTTTTACCTCCAATATAATAACGACGCTAACAATCAGGAGCCATTTAAATTTATTCATCTTGGATTCACTACTCTTCACTTAAAAATGGATATCTATAATTTACCACAGGTACAAAATTTTCTTTTATTGTCCTTGGTGATATCCATCTGTAAAGATTTAGGATAGAGCCAGCTTTATCATTCGTGCCAGATGCTCTCGCCCCGCCAAAAGGTTGCTGACCGACGACAGCACCCGTGGGTTTGTCATTGATATAGAAGTTTCCAGCAGAATGTTTGAGTTTATCCACACCTATTTTCAAGGCATATCTATCGTTGGAAAAAATAGCACCTGTCAAGGCGTATGGACTTGTACTATCTACTATTTCTAAAGTAGATTCAAACTCATTATCTGGATATACATAAACCGTTAAAACAGGTCCAAAAATCTCCTCGCACATAGTTGTGTATTTAGGAGTCTTAGCCAATATCACAGTAGGTTCTATAAAATAACCTTTAGATTTATCAAAATCCCCTCCAGCTATGATTTCAGCATCCTTATCATTTTTCGCTTGTGTGATATAATTAGAAATCTTATCAAAAGCTCTTTCGTCTATGACTGCGTTAATAAAATGAGTAAAATCTTCCGGACTTCCCATCTTGAAGTCGTTTAAATCATCCAACAAATGTTTTTTTACATCTTCCCATAAAGATTGCGGGATGTAAGCTCTAGAGGCTGCTGAACATTTTTGACCTTGAAATTCAAAAGCCCCGCGAGATAGTGCTACTGCAACATCTTTGGCATGGGCAGATGGATGGGCAATCACGAAATCCTTACCACCTGTCTCCCCTACTATACGAGGAAATGCTTTATACTTTCCGATATTTTCACCTATTGTTTTCCATACAGTTTTGAATACTCCAGTACTGCCTGTAAAATGTAAACCCCCAAAATCAGGATGGTCAAATATCACATTACCAGTTTCTGGCCCGTCTGTAAAAATTAGATTGATCACTCCAGGTGGCAAACCCGCAGCTTCATAAATTTCCATTATTACAGCTGCCGAATAAATTTGACTTTCGGCTGGTTTCCAAACTACTGTATTGCCCATCATAGCCGGTGCAGCACATAGATTAGCGGCAATAGATGTAAAATTAAATGGGGTAAGAGCAAACACAAATCCTTCTAAAGCCCTGTATTCCAACCTATTCCAAATCCCTCTTACACTTTCTGGTTGCTGTGCGTAGATTTCGGTCATATACTGTACATTATATCTAAAAAAATCAGCCAACTCGCAGACTGCGTCTATTTCAGACTGATAAATGTTTTTTGACTGGCACAACATTGTTGCTGCATTCATCTTCGCCCGGTAAGGTCCCGCTAATAAATCAGCAGCTTTTAAAAATATAGAAGCTCTATCTTGCCAAGGCATCTCCTCCCAGTCTTTTTTAGCCGCCATAGCTGCATTAATGGCATCCTCGACGTGCGATTTGTCGCCAAATGAATAAGTTCCAAGGGTATGACTCAATTCATGTGGAGGATGCATCGTTTTTTTATTATTGGTGTAGACCTTTTCTTTACCAATGTACATTGGAATGTCCCATTTTTCGGACTTTAATTTACTAAGCATATCCTTTACTTCCGCTTTTTCTTTACTTCCTGGACCGTAAGGGAGAACGGGCTCATTAACAGCCACAGGTACTTTAAAAATTGCATTTGACATATTGAGTTAAATTTTTATATTTTTAATACTTTCTGTTATGACATGAGGGACAAAGGCATCTACATCGCCACCCCCTTTTATTATTTCCCTTACTATGGTAGAACTGATATGGCTATACTCTGGTTGGCTTATTAGGAATATTGTATCTAAATCTTTCCCAATTATGGTATTCAATTGGCTTATTGTTTTTTCATAATCAAAATCCGAAGCATTTCTCAAACCACGAATAAGATAATGAGCACCAATAGATTCACAAAATTTCACGGTCAACCCTGTAAAATGTGATACTTCTACATTGTCATAATCCTTAAAAACATCCTTTAATTGATCTATTCTTTGTTCCAATGTAAATAGAGTTGACTTTTGATTATTTATCCCTACACCGACCACTATTTTATCAAAAAGTGGTAGTGCTCGCTTAACGAGGTCTAGATGTCCGAGCGTAATAGGATCAAATGACCCGGGGAAAACGGCTATTTTCATTTGGTTGATTTCTAGCGCAAAGTTATAATTTTTTATCCAAAAAGAGAAATAATGAATCTGATTAATAGTAATCATATGTATTCGATAGCATAATTCCTTTAACGGAAATCAAAACATAAACAGGTTTTAGTTTTAATCTTTTGAAGTTTTATAGTTCATTTTGGGTAAATTTAGGAAAGATTAAAATTTTCCTATATCCTGAAGATAGTTTTTTGCATTTCGTTTTTTAATTTGTTTTTCTTTGATAATGGCATCACGTTTCATGGCAAACGCCTCAGTATGTATAACTATCCAATCATTAGCTTTTGAAGTAAACCCACTGTGGTTAGATAAATGGCGGGATAGTCTATTTTCCATAACCATTGATGTGTAACCTATGTAATAAACTTGCAAAGTTCTTGAATGTAAGATATAAACCGTGTACATGTAGGTAACTTTTAAAAACGATAAAAAAAAGGTAAAACCTCCCTTTCATGTCTGGGCGGCAGGATTCGAACCTGCGACCCTCCAGCCTTTGCTGGATGCGCTAACAGATTCGACATCCATTACAATGTCCTAATTTAAATTTATTTCTTTCTGATTTCAATAAAAAAAGGGAGACATTTGCCTCCCTTTCATGTCGGGGCGGCAGGATTCGAACCTGCGACCCCCTGGTCCCAAACCAGGTGCGCTAACCGGACTGCGCTACGCCCCGTATATCTTTTGTTTCTTTCTCTCTTTTCGAACCTGCGACCCTCCAGCCTTTGCTGGATGCGCTAACCGGACTGCGCTACGCCCCGTATAT